>JALUQR010000092.1 GCA_027017505.1 bacterium | reverse complement strand
TGAAGGAGATCTTGTAGCAGACTTCTTCTGTGGCTCTGGCACCACCCTTGCTGTTGCAGAGCGTCTTGGCAGGCGATGGATAGGCTGCGAGCTTGGCAAGGTGGGTATTCAGGTTACCCGTGCCCGCCTTGTAGACATGGGGGCAAAGCCCTTTCTTATAGAGAACATCGGTAACTATCAGCGTGAGATGATTTACCTTACCGGTGGCAGAATATGGGAGATGCAACACCTTATTCTGAAACTTTACGGCGCAACTCCAAGGGATAAGACCAGCGGTCTCGGGGTCAGGAAAACGTCTGATGGTGTGGAAGAGCTTGTGTATGTGGGCTATCCCGATAGACCAATTACCGCAAAAAAGGCCGAGGAACTTGCACTTATGGCCCAGAAACTTGACGGCAGGGGATACAAGCGACTTGTTATCCTTGGCTGGGATTATGAGTATAATTATCATCAGGTCCTGGAAGCTCGTCTTAATGCATTGAAAGGCAAACTGAGAGTTCATCTTGAAAGCAGGGATATTCCACCTGATATATACGACTATCTCAAAAAAGCAAAAACAGAGGATGATATTGAAGCTCTTGCTGATAAAGTGAAGTTCTATGAAAGGCCATATCTTAAGTTGGCAAAGCCAGGAATAAAAGATGTGGGTGATGGAAAGGTTCAGATAAAGATAGGCATAAAAAGATATGTGCTTATGGATATTCCTGTAAGCACCACAACAAAGAAAGGGCAAGAAAATTATGATGCACTGATGAAACTTGCCAAAGGTAACTTTTCTGTGTTGATAGACTACTGGGCAGTGGACTGGGACTACGACGGCTTCACATTTAAGAGCCAGTGGCAGGCATTCAGGGGCAACGGCAGAAAGGCAAAGACTGTGCCGATTGAGGCGGTTGAGACCCTTGAAAAGAAAGATAAACGCACCATAGCAGTGCGTGTGGTGGATATTTTCGGCAATGACGCTGGGGCAACTGTGGAGGTGTAGGGATATGGCATGGGTATTTTCAAAGAGATGCAGGAAAGCCTTAAGAGAGGGAAAAATAAAAGTAAGTATCCCCAGAAGTGTTCGGATTCGCATTTTAAAATTGTTTGAAAGATTTAATGAAGAATGGGTAGAATCTACTGATAGAGGAGTTAGATATTGGACAAGTAGAATTGATCAAATATTAGAAGAAATTAAAGCAGAACATGGTTTAGACTGTTTGTTTGCGTATCCAGAAAAAGAAACAGGACCGGCAGAACCCTCTGACTTTGAAGGATTTATCTTAAGAGGTAACTATCCACCTTATCTTTTAGATACTATAGAGTTATACCATGACTCTTTACCGCAAGACGAGCAAATAGCTTTTCAAAAAGAATTCAATCAAATAATGGAAGAAAGTGAACTTCCATGGAGAATGCTGGATGGTAAAGTAATTCCTGTAGACTCACATTATATAGAAGAAATGGTTCTTAAAAAAGCATATGAGCTTCTTAAAGAAGTAAAATTTGAAGGAGCCCTTGTAGAGTTTGAGCAAGCAAGAAGGGATCTTATAAGTGGTGATTATAATGGGGCCATACAAAATGCAAATCATGCTGTGGAGAGTGTATGTAAAAGTATTCTTAATGTAGACAAGAAAAAACCCGGTGAACTTTATAGAATGATAATAGATTCGGGATTAATACCAGAATACTATGAAGGTTTTTTAAAAGCATTTGAAGAAAATATTTTACGCTGTGTTGCAATCCCGCGGAATGAAGAGCCAGGTGTAGGACATTGGTCAGGGTGCCAAAACAAACGAAATTCCTCCTGAACTGGCTGAGTTAGGTGTTCATTTATCAGGAGTTCTAATCGTATATTTAATAAAACGGTATTTAGTAGTTAGTAATAAGTCTTCTGCAAACGACATGAATGGCAATTCTGAATTAGATGAAGATATACCATTTTAGAAAGAACAAACTGCCATCAAATCAGTTTTATACAACAGTATTTAAACCTTAAAATACAAACAACAGGAGAATCATCACAGTTGCTTCTTCTATTTATAGATGAGTCAGGAGACCATAGCCTTGATGTTATAGACCCTCAGTATCCCCTGTTTGTGCTTGGTGGTTGTATAGTAGAGTCTGATTACTATGAGAGTGTTTTGATTCCTCGTCTAAACGAATACAAATACAAACTATTTGGCAGGGATGATTTCATATTACATACGGCAGATATAGTGAGAAGAAAAGGTGTCTTCCATAAACTCACAGACAAAAAGTTTAGAGAATATTTCTATAATGAAACCAATAACCTTATGGAGGAGCTTGAATACACAATTGTAGCATGTGTCATAAAAAAGACGGAACATTTGCAAAAATATGGTATAGCCGCCATTGATCCGTATATGCTTTCATTGAGGATACTCGTAGAACGTTTTGTAATGGAAATGAAACAACGCCATCGTAACGAACAAGGGCATATCGTGGCCGAGTCAAGAGATGAAACCCTTAATAATGAACTTCGTCTTGCCTGGATGGATTTGAGAACAAGGGGCACAGAGTATATCTCTGCTTCAGAGGTAAGAAAGTGTATACCAGAACTTCATATCAGAGATAAGAGGACTAATATTGCTGGGCTCCAGATTGCTGACCTTATTGTATCTCCTATAGGGCGTTATATTCTGGGTAAAGATCCCAAACAGGATTGGCATATTATAGAAAAGAAATTCAGACGGAGCTGTAGTGGTGAATATAGTGGATATGGTCTTGTTGTTCTGCCAAAAGACAAATAAAAAGGCGGCGCCCGAATGACTCAGTCACCGCCAAGCTATATATTATAGTATATACTATGGGTAAAACTTATGTCAAGAAAAAACAATCAAAAAGCCTTCTCTCAACTCTATCTCGCAAATGTCCTGAGGGACGAAGTCCATGCATGGGTCCAGCAGGGCTGGCCAGGGGTTACAGGGACCACACTTGAGCTTCTCAACTACTGGTTCAACCGCGATGAGGATGATGAGGAAAGATTCCATGATTGTCAGAAGCGGGCTATAGAAACGATTGTTTATTGTTACGAAGTCCTTCAGGCTCGCACCCTGAAAGACCTCTTTGAACGCCTTGCCCCAGAAGCACTCCTTGAACATCTGCCATTAAAACAGGAAGCAGAGAGCATTCCTTTTACAAAATATGCCCTTAAGATGGCAACAGGCTCTGGAAAAACATGGGTTCTCACAGCCCTTCTTATCTGGCAGTACTTCAATGAAATAAACAATGAAAGAGAAGGGGATTATTCCCAACATTTTCTCATAGTTACCCCGGGACACGAGGTGTTGAACAGACTTCTTGACTCATTCAAGGGAAGACGAGACCCTGAAACAGGCTCAAGACTTCCAGAGACTGTGGACTATAGGCGTGCCCTTTTCATGCCAGAAGGTGCAAACTGGAGAGACAGATTTCATCTGGAGATACTTGAACCCGCAGATGTCCAGCCCAATACCACCCCACCTGATGGTCCTTTCGTTTTTATTACAAACTGGCAGCAGTTTCGTCTGAAAACATCCGCACAGAACCTGTGGGCTCAATACACTGGTGAGGATGTTGAGGAAATGCCGAGAGGGGAGGTCATCCTTGACTTCCTGTCCCACCATCCTGACCTGATAGTTATGAACGATGAGGCTCACCATGTTCATGCCAAAAAGAGACCTAAAAAGGACTCAGAGAAAGATGAGGAGCTTGTCTGGCGTAGATTTATGAACATCCTCTACGAACGGTTGAGAGAAGCCCATGGCGAGGGCTTTGGACCTTTTGTTCAAATAGATTATTCAGCCACTCCCTTCTATGGAAGTGGACAGAAGAGGGAGTATTTTCCCCACATTGTGTATGATTATGACTTGATAAGTGCCATGCAGGATATGCTGGTAAAACAGTTGTTTCTTGAAGAACGGCAATCGATCGGTGGAGAGTCCTTGGAAGAACTCGATTTCAGGGCAGAGAGGCATCCACCAGAGGCAGGCCATAAGCGTGGAGAAATCAAAGCCCTTTCTGCAGGACAGAGACTACTTCTGGACATTGGACGATTGAAACTGGAACAGCTCTCAAGAGAGTTCAAGGAGAAAGGGCTGAATAAAAAACCTGTGATGATGGTTCTATGTGAAGATACCCGTGTTGCAGACCTCACAAAAGACCATTTTGCCACTCTGTGTGATGAAAATGGCAACTACTACGATGATAGTCGGACAATGGTAATACACTCCGATTTGAAAGACAAAGAGCTGGAAGAGGCACGAAAGAGGCTTGACAGGATCGATGTGGACGATGACCCTCTGAGAGTGGTTATATCTGTGTTGATGCTGAGAGAAGGATTTGACAAGAACAACATCTGTGTTATCGTCGTCCTGAGAGCAACAGAGGCGGATCTTCTGCTGGAACAGATTGTAGGACGGGGACTGAGACTCATGTTTCCCCAACATTCTTATCCAGAGCTGCAGGAGGCTAAGAGAGAAGCCTTCTATGAAATTAGAGGGAATAAAGTCCCTTCAAACTCTCTCGATTTTCTCTTCATTGTCGAACATCCAAGATTCAGGACATTCTATGAAAGTCTGAGGCAGGAAGGCTATATCATCGGTAGCGGAGATACAAGCACCACATCATCTACAGGAGACATCATACCAGTTGATGCCATACCAGGTAGGGTTGAAAGGTTTGATATAACATGGCCCATTCAGGTGTATGATGAAGGGCGTATGCCAGAACTTTCGCAGATAGATGCGAGCACTTTACCCAAATATAAAGGTGATTTTCATCAATTAAAAAACTGGCTTTCAAAACTTATAATTCAGGAAACACATGTGGAAACTGGCAAGAAGACAAAGACATGGAAGCTGGACAACGAGTATTTCGATTATTCCCACTTTCTAAGGCAGGCATCACGGGCGGTTGTGGTAAGAGGTAAAACACCTATCCTTACAGCCCGGCAGGCAAGGATTGCGGAACTCATAGATGAGTATGTTTCAGAGCATTGTTTCGGGGAACCCGTTGATTTCACCAGACAGGAAAACTATTGTGTCCTAAACTACAGCCCTGTTTTCGACCATGTTGTTCAGACCATTCATCAGGCGATAGTGAGGCTTGTTGAAGGGTTCAAATATGAGGTAAAGGGTGTATGGGGAAGGCTTTCGGATGTAGAGAGGATTATGGTGAGAGAAAGTAAATCAGTGGAAACTGATAAGAGTGTCTACCCGAGACTTGGATTTCAGTCCAAAGGTGGGGGATTTGAGAGAGACTTTGTGCAGGAGGTTTTGAATCCCTCCGTGGAAGCTCTTTCCTACGCCAAACTGGACAGACGACACAGGTTAAAGATTCCTTATAGAGATGAGACGGGTATCTTGAGGAACTATGAGGTGGACTTTATCGTGAAGACAGCCGAAAAGAACTATCTTGTTGAGACAAAGGCGGATAGGGATCTGGATAGCCCAAATGTTGCGGTCAAGGTTAGGGCTGCAACTGCCTGGTGTGAGCAGGCTTCTACCGTATTGCCTCCACCAGAATGTAAACAACCCAAGGAGTGGGAATATCTGATACTTTCAGAAGGTCTATTCAAGAGCAATAGAGGGCTTGGCTTTGATGCCCTTGTGCCCCTGTGCAGGGCACTGAGAGATAAATTGCTGGCAATGGTAGAGAGCAGGCTGTTCATATAGAGAATACCCTATTTTATCAGGGCAGCTGACTATATTGGATGCCAAAAGTCTCCCCTCAATTTTGATTGACACCCCGAGAGATTTATGTTATACATCTCATCTCTATGTGGGCTTCGACCTTCTGTTTCTTTAGCGCAGTGTGGGTCGAAGCATGTTTTTATGTATGAGGGGAAGAAGGGTAGACTCAAGGGCCTTGCCCTTATCGCATCGGTAGGCATAGCGATGGTTGTGTCCACACTGCTCGGGCTCGCAGCAGGGCTTTATCTCGATGGGCTTCTGGGCACAAAACCATGGCTTACCATAATATGCCTTATACTGGGTATTATAGCAGGCTTCAGGAATGTATATGTTACAGTCAAAAAGTATGGATTTTAAAGACCCTGGCCGAAAAGCTGCACTGCCTGTTATAAACTCGGTGAGGCTGAAGACATTTCTCCTTAATGTTGTATTCCTTGTGGCGGGTGTGGTAATATCTTTTCTGTTTTACCCACAGGTTGTGGCGGCCTTCACGATGGGCTTTGCCATAGGTATGCTGAGCCAGTGGTTGAGCTTTCAGGCCCTAACACGCTCCATATCCATGGAACCCGAGAGGGCGGGCATCTTCATAATGGCACGCTTCTATGTCAGGTTTGCCATAGTGGTTGGGCTACTGATACTCTCTGTATGGAAGCTGGGACTGAATCCACTGGCTGTTATAGCAGGGTTTTCAGGCCCTCTTTGTGCAACCATATTTGGTTCGCTCATTATGACCAGGGAGGCATGGCGCTGAGATGCACCATTACATAATACTTCCCACATTCGGTCTGGAAGTGCATGTGGCACTCATGCTCTATGTAGCCATAGGGTTGATGCTGTTCTCTCTGCTTCTCAAGAACAGGCTCCAGCTTGTGCCAGGCAAGCTTCAAAGTGTTGTGGAGCTCACGATAGAGACATTCGTAAATCTTTCCGATGAGGTCATGGGGCACAAGGGCAGAAAGTTCGTTCCCTTCATACTCACATTCTTCATATTCATATTCGCTGCCAATGTGCTTGCCCTTATACCGGGGCTTATGCCGCCCACCGCAAACCTCAACATAACCCTTGGGCTGGCACTAATAGTGTTCGTTACCACACACATGGTGGGCCTTAAGGAACACGGACTCGGCTATATAAAACACTTTACAGGCCCAATGTGGTATCTGGCACCACTTATGATACCAATAGAGATATTCGGGCATCTGGCAAGGCCGGTCTCTCTCTCGATGCGTCTTTTCGGTAACATGCTGGGGCATGAACTCCTTATAGGTGTGCTTTTGCTCCTCATGCCCTATGCCTATCCGCTCCTGGCGTTCGTAACGGTGCTGGGTGTTATAGTGGTGGCACTACAGGCACTTATATTCGCATTACTTGCCATGGCATACATAGGCGGTGCTCTTGAAGAGGCACATTAGAAGTTTTCAATAAACAGGAGGTGAAGTTGATGAAAAGGTTATATCTGGCACTTATGGGACTTGTGGTCATCCTCTTTGGATCCAGCTCGGCTGTATGGGCGGCAGAGGAGGCAGCGCAGTCAGCGGGTGGCAACAGTCTTGTGCTCGCTGCCATATTCCTGGCATCTGGACTTGGTGTGGGGCTTGGAGCCATAGGGCCTGGCATAGGACAGGGTAACGCAGTCAGGGGTGCCTGCGAGGGTATGGCAAGAAACCCCGGCATGGCAGGCAAACTGATGACCACCATGCTCCTGGGTCTGGCCATCATGGAGGCACTGGCAATATACGCGCTGGTCATAGTCTTCATGCTTCTGTTCATGTTCGCCGACAAGTTCATGTAATACAGTAAAAAAATCGGCCTCAAAGGGCTGTAGAGCATAGAGAAGCTGAAGGGGTGCACAGAGACCTTGTGCACCCCTTCAAGTTTTTCCATACCTCTTGACAACCTTGCCCAGGCACCTATATTATATTAATGTAGGGTTGATATAAAATGGCATAAGAGGGGGGTGATAGGTTATGACAGCTCTTCCTGTTGTAAGCGATTCTCTTGAGCGTTACCTTGCAGAAATCAACAAATTTCCGATACTTTCCAGAGAAGAGGAGTTCGAGCTTGCCAGAAACTGGTATGAAAAGCGCGATATCCATGCCGCCCACAGGCTTGTAACGAGCAACTTGAGATTCGTTGTGAAGATAGCCCTTGAATATCGCAACTACGGGTGCAGCCTCAAGGACCTCATTCAGGAAGGCAACATGGGGCTTATGACGGCGGTGAAGAAGTTCAACCCCTACAGGGGCTACAGGCTCATAACCTATGCCGCATGGTGGATAAGGGCGTTCATACAGGAATACATTGTAAAGACCAGAGGGCTCGTCAAAAGGGGCACAAGGGCTCTTAAAAGAAGACTTTTCTACAGAAACACCCGGCCCACGACAGAGGATATGGATACCCACAGCGTCCAGGCCGGTGAGGCCACATCGGCAGAGCTCTCACTTGACACACCCATAGGCGATGGGGAAGAGGACAAAAGCTATATCGAACTGCTCAAAGACCCTGCTCCTTCACAGGAAGAGATGGTGATGGAAAGGCAGGAGCGTTTTATGCTCTCACAGGATGTGAGAAGGGCCCTCTCGCTGCTCAACCCCAGGGAACGCTACATAATAGAGAAGAGGATTATGGCAGAAAAACCCGCAAGCCTTCAGGCCATAGGCGATGAGCTGGGGCTTACGAAAGAGAGGATAAGGCAGATAGAGAGTGCTGCCATAAAGAAATTGAGAGAGAGCCTCAACCTCAAGGCACTGCCAGAGGCGACTACCAGAGGGTAGCCACTGCCCCCCATATTCATACCAATTTTCCCTTTACAGAGAAGCCTCAATAATGCTATTTAATTGATATTAACTACTGGAAGGAGAGTTTCTATAAATTGAAGGGAAGACCTACCGTAGCACTCATAAACAGGGAGGCAATCAAACACAACTACGCACGCATAAAAGAGAAGCTTTCGCCTTCCACCGAGATTATGGCGGTGGTAAAGGCAGATGCCTACGGCCATGGAGACACCATGGTGGCCGGGGTGCTCGAAGAAGCAGGGTGCAGACTTTTCGGTGTGGCAACTGTGGACGAGGCCGTGGGGCTCAGAGAAGGGGGGATAAAGGCAGACATAGTGGTGCTCGGTGGAATATACCCCCCGGATATAGATGACCTCATGGAGTTCAACATCACCCCTGTGATATTCGACATGGATACAGCCATTCTGCTCAACAAGAGGGCCGAAAAGAGGGGGATAAAGAAGGGGGTGCACATAAAGATAGACTCAGGGATGGGCAGGCTCGGGCTCTTCGTGGACCAGGTGGTCTCATTTTTCGGAGAGTTCAAGAACCTTGCCAGTCTTGCTGTAGAGGGCATACTGTCGCAGTTCTCAGAGGTGGATGATCCGGAACGAAGTTATTCCAGAAAACAGCTCGCAACATTCCTCAAGGCGGTGAGCATCGTGCAGGGCATGGGGTATGCCCCTTCGCATATACACATGGCAAACAGTGCTGCCATAGTGGACTTTGTGGAGTCCCACTTCAACCTTGTGCGCCCGGGGATAATGCTGTATGGGGTCTATCCTTCCATGAGGCTCAAGGATAAGATAGTACTCAGGCCGGTTATGGAGCTCAAGAGCCAGATACTTCAGGTAAAGAAGGTTCCTCCCGGTTTTCCAGTAAGTTATGGCAGAAGTTTCGTTACCACCAGAGAGAGCCTTATAGCAACCATCCCCATGGGTTACGGCGATGGGCTTCCTTACGGGCTTTCAGGAAAGGGAGAGGTGCTCATAAGGGGCAAGAGGGTGCCTATTATAGGCAGGGTCTGTATGGACCTTACCATGGTGGATGCCACTGCGGTGGAAGGGATTGAGCCAGGCGAGGAGGTTGTGCTCATGGGCTCACAGGAAGGCGAGAGCATTACCGCAGAAGAGATAGCCCAGAAGTCAGGCACCATACCCTATGAGGTTCTCTGTAACATATCCCACAGGGTGCCAAGGCTACCTGTATGAGAGAGTTTTTCGAAAGACTGGGCATCTTAACGGAGAAGGCCATAAAGACCATGGGAAGCATGGCCATAATGCTTGCCCAGTCTGTGTACTACATGTTCCTTCCTCCTTTCAAGTTCAGGAATATCTTCAAGCAGATGGAGTTCATAGGGGTCAAGAGCCTTTTTGTGGTGGTGCTCACAGGGGCATTTACAGGGATGGTTCTTGCCATGCAGAGCTATAACGCCCTCAAGAGGTTTGGTGCAGAGAGCCTTGTGGGGCCAACCGTGGCCTTGAGCATGGCAAGAGAGCTTGGTCCCGTGCTCACAGGGCTCATGGTTACAGGCAGGGCGGGCTCTGCCATGGCCACAGAGCTCGGCACCATGAGGGTTACAGAACAGATAGATGCACTCTACACCATGGCCATAAACCCTGTGAAGTATCTTGTGGTGCCGAGGATAGTGGCGGGTGTGTGCATGCTGCCTTTTCTCACCATAGTGGCAGACTTCGTGGGCGTGGTTGGCGGATACTTCGTGGGGGTTGTGCTGCTCGATATAAACCCCGGCGTATACATAGGAAGAACAGTGGACTATGTCAATGCAGATGACATATTCGTTGGCCTTCTGAAATCCGCCGTTTTTGGGCTTATAATATCGCTTATTGCATGTTACCATGGCTACAACACCACAGGTGGAGCAGAAGGGGTGGGCAAGAGTGCCACAAATTCGGTGGTAACAGGCTGTGTGCTCATACTGGTGTTCGATTACATACTAACTTCCATTATGTTTTAGATTATGATAGAGATTATAGAGTTGAAGAAGTCCTTTAACGGAAAGGTGGTCCTCGACGGAGTCGACCTCACCATAGAGAGGGGCAGGATTACCGTCATAATAGGAAGGAGCGGTGAGGGAAAAAGTGTGCTTCTCAAGCACATAATAGGGCTGTTGAGGCCGGACTCCGGCAGGATACTGTTCGAGGGGAAAGACATAACAAAGATGAACGAAGAAGAGTTTCACGAGATACTCAAACGCTTCGGCATGTTGTTCCAGGGTGCAGCCCTCTTCGACTCCATGACCGTTGGTGAGAATGTGGGCTTTCCGCTTATGGAGCATACAGACCTGCCCCATGAGAAGATAGGAAAGATAGTGGCAGAGAAGTTGAGAAGGGTGGGCCTTGTCGGGGTGGAGGACATGATGCCCGCAGAGCTGAGTGGAGGAATGAAGAAGAGGGTGGGGCTTGCGAGGGCCATAGTCATGGACCCAGAGATTGTGCTCTTCGACGAGCCCACCACAGGGCTTGACCCCATAATGAGCGATTCCATCGCAGACCTCATACTGGAGACCCAGAGAGCCCTTGAGACCACCTATGTGGTCATAACACACGATATAAAACTCACATACAAGATAGCCGACACCATAGCCATGCTGCACAAGGGAAAGATTATAGAGAAGGGCACCGTTGAAGAAATGAAGCAGAACACAAACCCTGTATTAAGGCAGTTCCTCGAAGGCAGGGCAGAGGGGCCGATAAAGGTGTTTTGAAGATGTCGGGTTAGGGGGGTAAAATGTGGGACAGAAGGGTTTAAACATCAAGGGTATCAGAGATGCTCAGGCTCAGTAGCGAGGCAAAAGTTGGCATATTCGTCTTCGTAGCCCTTGTGATACTGGTCTACATGTCATTGAGGGTGGGTGGGGTGAAGTTTGGTAGAGAAGAGGGCTACACCCTCATAGTGCGGATGACTGATGCAGGTGGGCTCGATAAGAACGCCTCGGTGAAGATAGCAGGCGTGGAGGTGGGCAGGGTCAAGGATATAACCCTTGAAGACCACAAGGCGAAGCTCAGACTCCTTATAAAACCACAGGTCAAGATAGGAAAGGACTTTACCGCAGTGCTCAAGACCAAGGGGCTTCTTGGTGAGAGATACATAGAGCTTCTTCCAGGCTCTCCCACTGCCCCTATTCTCAAGGATGGAGAGGAGATAACAAGGGTGCTCACCTACACGGATGTGGATACCCTCGTAACCATGCTTGGGGATGTCGCAGGGGATGTAAAGGAGGTTACAGAAACATTGAAGAAGGTCTTCGGTGGGAAGGAAGGCGAGCAGACACTCAAAAACATTACGGTCAACATAGAGTCCATTACCAGAAGGCTCGATACCATAATAAGCGAGAACGAGAACAGGGTGGGTGTTATGATGGCAAGCCTTGAGGAGTTCTCGCTCTCGATGAGAGAGGTCTCAGACACCCTCAACAGCATACTCACAGAGCACCGTGGCGATATAGAGAGTGTCATAGAGAATGTAAAAAGCGCAGCGGCAAGGCTCGACATGGTGATGAAGAGCCTTGATGAGCTTGCGCCAGAGGTGAAGCAGACCGTCTCTTCCATAGGCAATGTATCACGAAAGATAGAAGAAGGCGAGGGCACACTGGGCAAACTCGTCAACGACCCGCGACTCTACGAGGACATAGACAAGACAGTAAAGGGTATAAACAAATACCTCACCAAGATAGACAGCTTCCGTATATACCCTGGTTACAGGGGCGAGTTCCTGTTCGATGCCAGTGAGACCAAGAGCTATTTTTCCTTGAGGATACAGCCGAGAAGGGATAAATACTACCTTGTGGAGGTTGTAGATGATCCCAGGGGCTCCGTAAGCACAGAGACAAGACAGACCGTCCAGAACAACACCACCACTACCGTCGAGGAGACCACGACCACCGATGACATAAAGTTCTCCGTGCAGATAGCAAAGAGATTTGGCCCCCTTGCCTTGAGGGGTGGAATAATAGAGTCCACAGGTGGTGTGGGTATCGATTACTACCTTATGAAAGACAGGTTGAGACTCACATTCGAGGCATTCGACCTGGATAGAGACGAGGGCATACACCTTAAGGCAGGGGCATGGTATCACCTCAACAAGTATCTCTTCCTTGTTGCAGGTATGGATGATTTCGTAAATGAGAGGGGTTTCGCATCGGCCTACATGGGGCTCGGCTTCGAGTTCGACGATGAAGACCTGAAGTACATATTCTCAAGTGCCCCACCAATAAGTTTCTGATGACGACCCATGGAAGACAAAACCCATCGATATGCCATCGCCGTTGACCTCGGCACCACCACCATTGGCTTAAGTCTTGTCAACACGGGCTCCAAAGAGGTGGCAGAGAGGACATTCGTCGAAAACCCGCAGAGAGAGTGGGG
>JALUQR010000091.1 GCA_027017505.1 bacterium | reverse complement strand
ATTTATATCTATACCATAATAATTACCTGGATTAAGATATCTGATAAAATGTATTCCTCCCCTAAAACATCCACAACCTATATCAAGAAGAGTGTCTGTTGGTCTCAATCCTTGGTCGAACAAGAACTGAAATTGTAACTTTCCAAGCTCATACCACATTCCTCCAACATTATCTCGATGTTTACCTTTTTGAATATCCCTATCTGTAAGTTCCAGTTTGTAATAAAAATTTATATCATCTGTCATCGGTCACACCTCCTTTTTTCTCATTTTATTTAAAAAGCCAAACATATATTTGGCATTAATAGTGAAAAAACCATACTTCTTTTTAATAATGAAAAGTGGTAACAGATTTAATATAACCACTGCCACACAACTTGCTGTGGCAGCTCCATATATGCCGAACTTCGGTATCAATATATAGTTGAGCAATATGTTGATCAACGAGGCTCCAAACACTATGTTGCTGAGCACATTCTGTTTGCCTGTCATCTGTAATATATAGCCCACACTTCCGCTTGCAGCATTTACAAACTGTCCTACAGAGAGTATCACAAGTGCAAGGGCCCCCACCCTGAACTCTTCACCAAATATACCCATAAAAAATGAGGGAAACAGAAGGTAAAGTGCCAGAACAGGTGCGGATGTCCAGAATATAAGCCTTGTGGACTGCTGGGCTATGCGCTTGAGCCCCTCCATGTCCTGCCTGCCCCAGAACTCTGCAAACTTGGGTGCTGCAATGGAGTTTATTGCCGCAAGTGGAAAACTCGTTATCATGGCAAGCCTCATGGCTATGTTGTATACTCCCACCTCTGCGTCTGTTCGCCACATGCCGAGCATTATGATGTCTGTCCAGCTCATGACCATAAACAGTGCGCCTGTCATGAGCATTGGCAGTGAAACAGAAAGCATCTGCCCCGCAGATACTGTGACAGGGGCGGGTTCTATGTGTGAAAACTCCTTCCACACAAGCAGAGTGCTTACAAAGAACAGTACCAGACTGGTAAAAACTCCTATAAGTATAAGTAACATTACCTCTCTGTAGCCAAATGCATAATAACCGATGAGAAAGAAAAACATCAGCAAAACATGCATGGCCACACTTTGCATGAAGGTATATCTTTTTATGTGCTTGAGTGCCCTGAGCGTTTCAATGTTTATGGCGAACAATACCCCTGGCAGAAGCCCGAGTGACGCAACCTGTATGTATGGTGTGAGGTGTGGTTTCTTAAACACCACTTCTGAAATGTGCGGTGCGGTAAAGTAGACCACAGCAGTTATAACCACAGACGCAAGGGTGCACAGCTGAACACCCTTCATATAGAATGCCCTTGCGGTGGCCTTCTCGCCCCGTGCGCAGTGTTCTGCCACAAACCTTAAAAGTGCGTTGCCCATCCCGAGAGTGGCAAATAACGAGCCTACTGCCATGATGGTTGATGCAAGTGCCAGCATACCCAGGGGCGAAGGCCCGTAGATTCTCGCAATGAGCACCGCAAATAAATAGCCCAGTGGCGCACCCACCAGACGCAGGGATGCAAAGGCAAGGCTTCCCCTGACAAGCTCTTTAAGATGGCCATCCTCTTCAAGACTCTTTAAGAACCTTCTTATCATACCCCTATCCGTGGCACATAAACTCCTTTATGCAATCTGTAATGTAGGCTGTCTCCTCATCTTCCTGCAGGGGTTCCACAGGAAGGCTCAAGACCTCTCTGGAAAGTGCCTCTGCTGTTTCAACCCCGCGGTGGGTCTTTGCCCTGTCTTCAAATAGCTTAAGCCTGTTAAGGGGGGCTGGGTAGTACACCATTGTTGCCACCCCACGCTCCTTAAGCCACTCTCTGAGCAGGTCTCTTCTGCCATCTGTAATCCTCAGTGTGTATTGATGATACACATGGAAGGCATGGGGCATCTCAACAGGGGTGATAACCCCATCCAGGCCCTCAAGTCCGCTTGTGTAAAGTGAGGCAAGCCTGCGCCTTCTTTCGTTAAATTCGTCAACATAGCCAAGCTTTACGAGCAGTACCGCTGCCTGCAGGGTATCGAGCCTTGCGTTGTAACCAAGAAGCTCCACCATGTATTTATCCCTTCCACCGTGGTTTGCCAGTATCCTCATGTATTCTGCAAGCTCTGTGTTGTTTGTTACAACCATTCCTCCATCGCCAAAACAGCCCAGGTTTTTGGATGGAAAGAAGCTGAAACAGCCCGCATCTCCCATCGTGCCGAGCTTTCTGTTCTTCCACATACCCCCAAATGCCTGTGCGGTATCCTCCACAACAAACAGACCGTATCTTCTGGCCACATCAAGTATTTCATCCATACGGGCGGATTGCCCGAAAAGGTGCACAACCACGGTGCCCTTTATTCTTTCAGGCATGGGATGGGTTTTTATGTACTCCTCCATGAGGTCTGCCCTTATGTTGAATGTCTCGCTGTCCACATCTATGAACACAGGGGTTGCACCTGCCCTGAGTATTGCCTCTGCTGTTGCGGTGAATGTAAAGGGGGTGGTGAGAATCTCCGCGTGGGGTTCAAAGTACTCCCTGCCCTCATTTTTAAGTGCCAGTGCCCTCAGGGCTATGACCAGTGCATCCGTGCCAGAGGAAACCCCCAGAGTGTGTTTTACACCAAGGTATTCTGCGGACCTTTCCTCAAACTCCCTAAGCTCCTTACCCTTTATCCACTGCTGGTGCTCAAGGCAACGCTTAAGGGCATCGTCTATTTCACGCCTCATGTATTCGTATTCCCTTCTGAGGTTCAGCATGGGTATGGCCATGTGCATATTCAACTCCTTTTAAGAACCTGTTTTTACTTCAACCTCTGGAATGAGGCCCTTTGCCCTCAGATGCTGGAGTATCTTTTCTGTGCACTCTTCGGGTGTTGAAGAGTCTGTTCTGAGGTGCAGTTCGGGGTTCAGCGGTGGCTCGTAGGGGTCGTCTATACCTGTAAAATTCTTTATCTCACCCCTTCTTGCCCTTGCATAGAGCCCCTTTACATCCCTTTTTTCACAGACCTCTATGGGGCAGTCCACAAAGACCTCTATGAAGCTACCCTTTCCACCAACCCTTTCAACCATCTCCCTTACCTCTTCCCTTACCTCACGATAGGGAGATATGGCTGCAACGAGGTTTGGCACGCCGTGTTTTGTAAGAAGCTGGGCAACCCAGCCGATTCTTCGTATGTTTGTGTCTCTGTCCTGTTTTGAGAATCCAAGCCCCCTGGAAAGGTGCGTGCGAACCACATCGCCATCGAGCACCTCCACATTGGTTATTCCCAGGGTCTGGAGTCTGTGGTGCAGAAGGTTTGAAAGAGTGGTCTTTCCCGAGCCTGAAAGCCCTGTGAACCACACGGTGAAACCCTTTCTGTTCATGGTCTTCTCTCCTTATGTATTTTTTTCAACCAGCTTCCCTCACTTATATCGCATATTCTGCTTTTTTCTATACCTGCCTTAAAGAGTTTTTCAGAAAGCTCATCGCCCCCCCTGAATGTGGTTATTATGAAGAGCTCTGCGTCAAGCCCTGGTGCAGAGTTTATGGGCAACACCCTGTAGTCGAAAAAGCTTGTGCCCGCACGCTCGTCATCCACAACACCCACAAGCTCCACAGAGACCTCCTTGCTTGACAGATAGGCTATCTCTGCAATCTCATCCACACCGCACAGGGCAACACGCCTTATGCCAGCCCCCTCTATGGCAAAAAACAGTTCTCTGAAGTCCCTTCTTGCGGTGCGATACAGGGCGGTGAAGTTTCTTAAATGCTCGTAGGCAAGGCGGGTCTTCTCCCTGAAACCCTTGGGGGTAAGATAGTAGCGATACCGCTTTCTCGGTATGGCAGATATGGTTATGTAGCCCTTGAGTGCCAGATTCTTTATGTAGGAGTTCACAAGCCCCAGGGCAATCCCCAGAGTTCTGCTGAGGTCACGCTGGGTTACATTGCCGTTGCGGGCTATCTCATCAAGCACAAGAAGAGAACGATAATCATCTATGGAGAATCTCTCATGCTCCTTCTTGCCCATACTATGAACATACCACCACATCCGCCGGGAAGTCAAGAGTTTTGTTCACACAATGAACATAAAAAGTGAAGGTATTACATGGGGATGGAATGTTCAAAGGGTGAACACTGTTTGAAAGGCTTCCCCTGGAGGTGTTTTTACTCTCCTCTTATGTTTTTTGGCACTCCGTGGAATCTTGCCTTGCGTTTGAGCTCTTCAAGCTCCTTTTCCGCCTCTTTAACCGCCTTTTCGAGCTCTGGAAGCTCCTTTTTGTATTCCTCGTAGGATTCTATCTCCTCATCTGTAAAGGTCTTGCCGAACTGTCTGCCCTTCTCAAAGACCTCCACAAAGCGTTTCTTCTGCTGGTACTCCCGTTTTATGTTATTCAGGTGTCTTCTTTTTGCGGTGAACATATTCTTCCACCACTCAAGGGACTGCCCACCGTAGAGTCTTTCGCCCTCGAGTTCAACCTCTGGTGAAGGT
>JALUQR010000090.1 GCA_027017505.1 bacterium | reverse complement strand
TCATGCCATATCTTGAGGGCTGTGTTATCTGTAAAAGGGAGACCACAGGCAGAATGGGCTTTGCCACAGAAAAGGGTGGCCTTGTGTGCAGGGAGTGTGCGGTGGAGGGGCTTAAGATAACAGAACTTTCAGCAGGCACCGCAAGGACACTCCTTATGGCAACAAGACTGCCAATGGAGAAACTCCATGTGCTGACCACAGGAGAGGTCTTCAAAAAAGAGGCTCGAAAAATGCTCACCGAATGTATAAAATATCATCTTGGTAAAACACCACGGTGTGCGAGATTTATCGAGATGATGGATGCCATCTAAAAGGGTAAGGAATTATGAACTTTCAGGAGCTTATATTTAAACTGCAGAGTTTCTGGGCTGAAAGGGGCTGTGTGGTGGTACAGCCCTATGATATGGAGAAGGGTGCTGGCACATTTCATCCCGCAACATTTCTCAGGGTTCTGGGCCCGGAGCCCTGGCGGGTTGCCTATGTGGAGCCATCAAGGAGACCATCGGATGGCAGATACGGCGAGAATCCAAACAGACTTCAGCACTACTACCAGTTTCAGGTAATACTTAAGCCCTCTCCACTTGATTCTCAGGAGCTCTATCTGGACAGCCTGAGGGCCATTGGCATAGATCCTCTCAGGCATGATATAAGATTCGTCGAGGACGACTGGGAGAGCCCCACCCTGGGTGCATGGGGGCTCGGCTGGGAGGTGTGGCTCGATGGAATGGAGATAACACAGTTTACATACTTCCAGCAGGTCGGCGGGATAGACCTGAATCCAGTAAGTGTGGAGCTTACCTACGGGCTTGAAAGAATAGCCATGTATCTGCAGGGTGTGGAAAGTGTGTTTGAACTTAAGTGGACAGACCATATAACCTACGGAGAGATACACCACAGGGCAGAGGTGGAGTTTTCAAGCTACAACTTCGATGTTGCGGATGTTGGAATGCTCTTTGCCCTTTTCGATATGTTCGAAAAAGAGGCGGTAAGGCTTCTTGAGAAAAGGCTTGTGCTTCCTGCCTATGATATGTGTCTTAAGTGCTCCCATGTGTTCAATCTTCTCGATGCAAGGGGTGCCATAAGTGTGGCAGAAAGAACAGGCTACATTACGAGGGTTAGAAAGATAGCCCGCAGGTGTGCGGAGGGCTACATAAAGTTGAGAGAGGAGATGGGCTTTCCCCTGCTTAAGGGAGGGGCCTGTGAGTCAACAGAAAGGAGTGTGGAACGATGAAGAGGATGAGGTCTTCCCAGCTTTTAAGAAGGGCACAGAGGCTTATCCCGGGTGGGGTAAACAGCCCTGTGAGGGCATTCAAGGCGGTTGGTGGAAAACCCGTTTTTATAAAGAGGGCAAAGGGAGCCAGGGTGTATGATGTGGATGGCAACTCCTACATAGATTACATTGGCTCCTGGGGGCCCATGATACTGGGACACACCCATCCAAAGATTGTATCTGCACTTAAAAAGACCGTAGAGGCAGGAACGAGCTACGGAGCACCCACAGAGGCAGAGGTTGAGCTTGCAGAGCTTGTGCTTGAGGCGTTCCCCTCAATGGAGATGGTAAGGTTCGTTAACTCTGGCACCGAGGCAACCATGAGTGCCATAAGGCTTGCCCGTGCACACACGGGCAGAAGCAGGATAATAAAGTTCGAGGGATGTTACCACGGCCATGCAGATAGTCTTCTTGTAAAGGCAGGCAGTGGGGCCACAACATTTGGTGTGCCAGACAGCCCAGGTGTGCCCCTTGATATAGCAAAGAACACATACACAGCTGTGTACAACGACCTCGGCTCTGTGCGGGAGATATTCGAGAGAGACCCCGAAGGGATTGCCTGCGTGATAGTTGAAGGAGTGCCTGGAAACATGGGTGTTGTGCCCCCAAAGGCAGGCTTTCTTGAGGGGCTTAGGGTCTTAACCCAGGAGTACGGGGCACTTCTCATAATGGATGAGGTTATGAGCGGGTTCAGGCTCTGTTACGGCGGGGCACAGACACTTTACAACATAGTGCCAGATATTACATGCCTCGGCAAGGTAATAGGAGGGGGGCTTCCCGTGGGTGCCTTCGGAGGCAGAAAAGACATAATGGAAAAACTCGCCCCATCAGGGCCTGTATATCAGGCAGGAACACTCTCGGGCAATCCACTTGCCATGAGGGCAGGTATAGAAACACTCAGACTGCTTAAAAAGAAGGGCACCTACGAGAAACTCCTGAATACTACAAACACCCTGTGCGACGGTATTGAGGATATAATAAAAAGAAGGGGCCTGCCCTTAAGGATTCAGAGGGCTGGCAGTATGTTCACACTCTTTTTCACGCCCGAGCAGGTAAGAAACTATCAGGATGCGGTGGGCTCTGACCTTGAAGGCTTTGCAAGATACTTTGGCCGTATGCTCTCAAAAGGGATCCTGCTTCCACCCTCACAGTTTGAGGCATGCTTTGTAAGCCTTGCACACACACAGAAAGAGGTGGAGGAAACCCTCGATGCGGTAGACAAAAGCCTTAAAAACCTTTAGGGTAGATTCAGGGGAATTTCTCGAGCCCCCTTGTGCATGGAGCGGAAAAGGGCCTCCACATAAGCCCTTTCTATACCGAACCCGAAGGTATCTGCCCTTTTCTGTGCACCCTGAAGAAGCCTTAAGGCCCTTTTCTCTCTACCCCTTAAATATTCCACCTGAGAGATGGCCAGAAGATAATAGACCATACCCCTTTCATCGCCTGTCTCACGAAAGAGGGTCTTTGCAACAAGAAGGTCCTTTTCTGCATCATCGAGTCTGCCCAGCTGTAAGTACACCATGGCCTCACCCCAGAGGGTGTATGCGTAGCTTGTCTTATCGCCTATCTTTTTGTAGTTTCTGGTTGCAAGGCGGAAGTATCTTAAGGCATCTTTGAATCTCTTCATCATCCTTAAGGCATTTGCCATACCGCAGTATGAGTATGCAAGACCAAAGGTATCCCTCAGGGTGCGAAAGAGGGTGTTTGCCATGGTGTAGTGATGGAGGGAGTCCCTGTATCTTCTGCTGACCCTCAGTGAGCCACCAAGCCCTGTAAGACAGTAGCCAATGCCTCTTTTATCTCCTATTTTTTCGAAGAGTTTTTTTGCCTGACGGAATCTTCTTATCGCCTCTCTGAGCTCACCCTTTATCCTGTATGTGCCTGCCTCTGCCCACAGGGTGAACGCAACCCCCTGAAGGTCACCGGTGTCTTCGTACACACCGAGTGCGGAATGGAAGAACTCAAGTGCGGGGTGCCACCTGCCGAGGGCCCTCAAGGAGAGCCCACAGCCGGTAAGGCTATCTGCATATTCTGCCTCAAGAAGGAGCCTTTCAGAGAGTCTTACAGCCCTGAGGTATGTCCTGAATGCCCTTTTGAAGTCTCCTGTAAGCCTCAGTGTGTCTGCAAGGGAGAGAAGACAGTTAAGCCTTAGCTCATCTGTGTCTGCACCTTCAAGGGCCCTTTCGTAAAGTGTGAGGGCCTCTTTGAAACGGGAACGAAGCCTCAGCCTTTCGGCCTCTTTAAATAGCGTTAGGGGAGGTTTTTCTGCCAAGCTCTCTGCCTCCTTGATAGAGGTTTCAGAAGATGATAGCACACAAGCCAGTGGGGTTTCAAAAACTATCTTTAAATCTCTGTGGTTTTGTGCTATATTTAGGGTGTGATAATAAAAAAGAAAGGGGGGTTTAAGAATATATGGGTGATTGTGGTACTTCCTGTGGTGATGGCAGGGGAGGTCCATTTTCAGAGGGCAGAGAGCTTGTTGAATTTGTGCTTCAGGCACACGGCGGAGCTGTGGCAAGAATGCCCATACCGAACGGGGGGCTACCCACAAGGTGCCAGGGCTGTGGAGCAGAGTTTGTGTTGAGGACCTTTGTGGGCAAGTGCCCTGAGTGTGGAGGGGTTCATGCAGTTAGCCCACCACGCTGTGATGACCCTGCAAACATCCAGTTTGCAGGCAAGGACTTCCGCCTGCCAGATGACTGGTAATAAAACCAGTCAAGAGGCCACTTTTAAACTACAGAGGAAGGGGAATGTCAATCCCCTTCCTTTTCACTTATACAATCTGTTAAGCTTCGAGCAACTCTCCAGTATCGCCCGCGATAACTCTCCATTTTTTGCCTGCTTTATATTCATCAGGTAGTCTAACTTTTCATAAGCTGTGGCAATGACAGGTCTCATCTTTTCCCAGCCAGATCCATCAGTTATAACAATAAAACCTATTCCTTTCTTTTTTAGATTTTCCTGAACTTCAGGATATGCTCGCCCCAATATCTCACTGGGCTTTGAGCCACTTGTTGAGTAGAAGTTGACCTCTATAGCAGCTTTGGGTTCACCATCTCGCAATACAACATAATCAATCTCCTTCCTTTCGTTTGGCAAACTGACATACATCTGACTCTCGAAAGAAAGATTTAACCCCTTTTCTTTATTAATCTTTTTAATAGTTGAAGAGATAAGCTCATTTATCACTTCCTCTGCCTTCTTTCCCCGTCTGTTTTTTCTAC
>JALUQR010000089.1 GCA_027017505.1 bacterium | reverse complement strand
GCTCTTAGCTTTCTAGAGATTTGTGGTAAGGTGTTTTGAGGCAGTAAGGAAGGGCTACTGGAAGGCGGACAGTGATACGGTGAAAAGACTGGTAAGAGAGTATGCAGACACGGTGGAAGATGTGGGACTTACCTGCTGTGACCACACATGCAACAACCCCAAGCTAAAAGAGTTTATAAAAAGCGTTATGGTGTCTGTGCCAGCACTTAAGCAGAGGGTGGCATCTTTCGACAGAATATTCAAGGCTACCACAACCTCAGCTAACAGCTCTTCTGCAGGTAACAGAAAGCCACCGGTGGAACAGAAGAAGAGCCAGCAGGTTGAAGGCTACGAGATGGAAGGGGTGAAAAGCCCGGCTGGAGCTGGTTCTGCTCCTGTGCCATATGTGTTCATAATAGGTTTTATGCTCTTTCTTTTCTTAATCTTTCTTGGCTACAGAAAAGGTGGAAGGAGAAGATGATGAGAAAAACTGAAAGGGTAGCCTTTATCCTCACATTGAGCTTTCTTACAGCACTTCTTTACAGTGGGCATTTGTGTGCGTCCTCTTACCATGTAAGCTTTACCGATGGAGCAGGTAGAAGGGTTGTAATAGACGAACCGCCATTGAGGGTGGTCTCTCTCGTGCCTTCGGTTACGGACATAATGGTTGCACTCGGTATAAGGGATGAGCTCAAAGGGCTTACTTATCACGACAGTCTTACCGAAGAGAAGGAACTCGTGGGAGGTTTTCTTTATCCATCTGTGGAGAAGATAGAAGCCCTCAAGCCAGACTTAATATTTGTTGCCAGTATTCACAGAGATGTAATAGAGAGGCTAAAAGACAAGGCAGCCATCGTTGAGCTCGATGCCAACTCGATAGAGGACATATACAGAAACATAAGGATCGTGGGAAGAATCTTCCAGAAAGAAAGTGAGGCTGAAAAGCTGGTAAAGACCATAAGAGAAGAGATAGAGCTTGTTGCCCAAAAGTTGAGTCATATACCCAGGGAGAAGAGAAAACGGGTCGTAAGGATTATGGGTGGAGAGATGGTGATGGTTCCAGGGGATGATTCCTTCCAGCTTGACTACATAAGGGCAGCCGGTGCGATACCGCTTACCACAGGAAAGAAGGGTGATGTGGTAAGCATCACAAAGAAGGAGTGGATGGAGTTCAATCCGCAGGTGATATATGCATGTGACAAAAAGAGCAGGGCGCTTGAGGTTATAAAGAATGAGCCAGGCTGGAAAGATGTGGAGGCGGTAAAAAAGGGCAGGATACTGTTATTTCCCTGTGAGCTAACATGTAGAGCCTCTGTAAATGCAGGATATTTCGTTTCATGGCTTGCATCGAACATATATGTTGAGGACTTTGCAAAGAACAGGGTTTATAAGGACGGCTATGCTGGCTCAAAAGTCCTGCCTCTGGAACTGGACTATGTGGAAGCAAGCCGTATAGACCATGTGCGTATAGATGATTTTATACACAAAAGTCTTGTCATTCGGTTCAGACAGCCCTTGAGGGTTCTGTCAACACTTGAAGGATGGCGTGAAGGTGTGCGCTATGTGGGCAATCACTATTTACCACCGCAGAGCTGGGCGATGGCACACAGGGTTGGGCTTGAAGGGGTAAGAGAATGGGTCTATCGCGCAACGGGACTTCTGAAAGAGGAGACGAGTCTTCTCTTTACAGGGGCAGATATGGACAACTTAAGTGTGGTAAGAGAAGACTACAGGGACCTTACAGTATATGCCCTTGTAACTGCTGGTGTTAGGTCAAATGCCCTTCGTGCATCTGAGGATGAGGGTGGTTTCTACAGACCGGGCACCATAAACATAATCATTATGACTAACAGAAAGTTATCGCCACGGGCTATGGCACGAGCTCTCATAACCGCAACAGAGGCAAAGACAGCAGTCCTTCAGGACCTTGATATCAGAAGCTCTCAAAGTCCTGCTGTAAATCAGGCAACAGGCACTGGCACCGATAACATAATAGTGGTTGAAGGAATGGGGGCGGAGGTGGATGCCACAGGTGGACATACAAAAGTTGGTGAGCTTATAGGTAGAGCTGTCTTCAGGGCGGTTAAAGATGCAATCTTTAAACAGAGCGGCATAGGGATGAGGCGTTCGGTCTTTGCTAGACTTGCCGAGCGAAACATAGAGGTTTACTCCCTACTGGATGGGGCAGGACTTCCGGAGACCGAAAGGGCCGAGCTTATTGAAAGACTTGAACAGATACTTACACTACCCATGTATGCATCCTTCATGGAAGGTGCATTTCTCATAAGCGATGCCACAGAACATGGCTCAATGGGTGGGCTCGATGGATACATGCTCTGGTGTGTGGCTGTAGCCGAGAGGTTGAGTAAAGGCACGATAGAAGAGCTCAAACCTCTTGTCAACAGGAAGCTTAAACTTCCTGTAGCACTGCGCAGTGCTTTCAACTGTCTGTTCAATGGCATACTCATGGGCTTAAGACATGATAAGACTGCAGACGAAAGGTAGTCATCTGGCCACAGTAGTTTTTGCGTGGGCTGGTTCTTTGTTGCTCCATATAGCTGTTGTTGTAGCCATTGTGGTCTTCAGTCCCAGAACATACAGCAGGGCAGACAGAGAATCCAGCGTGATTGTGCTGGGTATCGTGCCAGAGTACATCTATAAAGAAGACAGGAGTATTACGGACAACGATGATGGTGCCGATGTCAGACCTCCCAGGCCCAGTAGAAAGACTGGGAATAAAGGCAATGTGGTACACTACAGGGCACAGGACAACAGTATGGACCAGACCTCTGGCGAAGATAGAAAACCCCGTGAGTCCCTGAGGGTGCAACCTTACGGTATGAAAGATGCTCATAGCTCCCATACCCTGCACACCAGCGGTAAGGCCCACTACAGAGCTATCAGCCCTCACAACATGCAAGAAGATGGTGATGATGGATATATGGCAGAGTATAAGAACATGGTAAGGACGATTATAGAGCAGAATGTATTCTATCCCGTGGTTGCCAGAAAGAGAGGCTATGAGGGAAGGGTGGGGCTGTACTTCTACATCATGAGGGATGGCACCATATCTGACCTGCATATAAGCTCACCATCTAACTACAGGGTGTTAAACCGTGCTGCCGTAAGGATTGTACAAAAGGCCGCTCCCTTTCCACCAGTCAGAATCAGCCAAGACAGGGTGATGATGGAGATAGAGATAGTTTTTAAACTGCGCTGATAATAGCCATTTAGTGTTCAACAGGTCTGGCTGACATAGAAAGCTGAACCAGATTAGCCCCGAATCCACACCCAATAAGGACTGTCTACCAAACTGTGTAAACGATCTGCATGAGAGACGCTTTTGGGTTTTACCACCTGGAATAACTATTCCATTTTTCATCTACTTCTGGATGTACAAAATTTTCTATCTTCATGACTTGTTAAGTTTAATTGTAACCGAGTTTCCAGGTGGAGCCCTATCCTGTCTGATGCGAGATAAACCTCCTGTGTATCATTATGACGGCAGGATGTGTTAGGAGTGGGGTGAGTTATATCTTCTGCTGACGATAGGGGAGTTTACTTGGAGCTGACAGAGTAAGGAGTGCAGTATGTTTACGAGGCTTATTGAGGAGGGATTTGGTATTATACATCGCATGATTCCTCCTTCTGCCAGGACATGGAACTCTGATGGTTGAGACTTTTCACAGGCTTATAGAGGAGGAGCTGTACAGGGTTGAGGGTGTTTGGTTCTCTGGGGGATTTTCTGCGTGGTATACACACATATAATCTTTACTTCAATTATTTGAGGAAGAACAGTTAGAAGGGAGGGACTCCCTGGGAGATTGTGGCAGAGTGTTTTGGGAAGGTGGATAAAAGACTTTTATCTTTACACCCTGTAATCCTCGATAATCATCCACCTTGGAAATCTGAAGACCTTGTATCTGAAGTGGACACAACCCCTCCAGGGTCTTTAAGCCCTGCCCCCGTGGGGATTTTCCATCTAAGGGTTCTGCCACTTTTGGCGCTGAATAAATGATTTGACAACGATACTGTAAGTTGAATAAAATATAACGAAATTTTCTATTATCGCTGGCAGTTAAAAAAGAAAGGGGTTGAACCCATGTTTAGAGGTTTAATAACTGGTTTGATAGGTTTTATAGCCATCTCGTGTGCAACCGTGCTGAATACGGGCAGGCCCCTGGAACTGCCTGATACCGCAAGTGTGGTTGTTCTGCCCTTTGAGAACAACACCGAAACCCCCATGGCTGGCTTAAGGGTTGCATCGTTGCTTGAGAGTGTGCTCAGAACAAAGGGATACACCGTTGAGGAAAGGTTCTGGAAGCTGAAAGACAGAGACTACGAGCCAGAGGAGATAAAACAGCTTCTCATGGATGCACGCCAGAGGGGGGTGGGATATATCTTCACAGGAAGTGTAAACGAATTCAGATACAAGACCGGCATAGATGGTGAGCCTGCGGTAAGCATTGCCATAAATCTTTACAGTGCGACAGATGGCAGGGTGGTATGGAGTTCTGCAGGCTCTGCAACAGGCTGGTCTCATGAATCAACGGGAACTGTTGCACAGAAGCTTCTCAACAAACTTGTCCGCAATTAGGGCTGGCAGGTGCGTACCGGATGGTATACTGGTTTTGTCATGTTGTGAAGACTTCCTGGAATGGAAGTTTTCACGGTAGTCTGCATCTTCCTTTCTTGAGACATCACCTGATAACCACTGGATAATGGGGTCTTGCTAACCCCTGCAGAAGGCAGCAGGTTTTGTACAGACTAAAGTAGGGTTATGATTTTTCTTACTCTAATGCTGGAGAGGTAATCAGATTGATAAAGTTGAAGTCATCCTCCGCTTTTTTTCAGGAAGTCAGTATAAAGGTTTTGCTCGCTGAAATACTCGTTCTTACAGCAGGGCTTGCCCTTGCGGGTTATCTGTTAAACCCCGAGGACCCCTTTCTGGTCAACGAAAGAATCACCTATCTGATGGTTCTTCTTGCCGTGCTGACCCTCTATTACGGGCTCGGCGCAGGCCTTATGGCACTTTTTATATCAACCCTCATGATACTTTACCTTTACAGGTCCTTTCCCACAGAGTACTTTCTCTGGCACGCCCTTTTAACACTCATAATGGGAGAGTTCAACTTCTACTGGCGAAGACACATGGAACGGGCAACGCACAAGACAAGCTACCTTGAGGATAAACTCGATGACATGGCGAGAAACTTTATACTCCTGAAAGAATCCCACAACCAGCTCGAGAGGGCATACCTGGTTAAACCGGTGAGCATAAGAAGTGTTCTTTACGATGTTAGAGAGGCACTTGCAAAGGCAGAGAAAGAGCGTGCGTACAATATACTGATAAACCTCCTGTCAAGCAACTTCAAGCTCTCGAAAGGGGCGATATACAGAAAGGTTGCCCACTCTTTCGAGCTGTCTGCATCCACAGGCGGGGATGTACCCCTTGTTCTGGATGACCCGCTTGTGAAAAAGGCCATTGAGGAGGAAAGGCTGTGTTACATATCCATGTTGAATCTCGAACAGGAGGTCTCACGGTATCTTGCAGTGGTACCCCTTATAGATGGAGAGCTCAAGATGCTCATGGTTATAGAGGAGATGCCATTTGTATCGCTCAACAAGGACAATCTCTTCCTCTTCTATGTGTTGCTCCATTACCTCTACAGGGAAGAGAGTGTGCTCGAGAAGGTCTCACCCCTTCTGGAAAGGTTTGGCGATATACCTATAGACTTCCTTAAAGAGCTCAAAACCCATTACGACCTTCAGCGTACCCTTGAGGTGGAGAGCACCCTTGTTGCCTTCTACATAAAGAGAACCGCCCTTGAGGTGGAGGAGATTATAAGGGATAATCTGAGAACCCTTGATGTGGTCTGCAGGGTTAAGAGAGATGATAGGGACATCTTTCTCATACTGCTTCCCTTTGCAGGCATAGAGGACGCAAAGGGCTTCTACAAACGCTTGAGAAGCACGCTGGTTAACTACATGGGCATGGAGTCCTTTGCAGAGAATGTGAGATACAGGTTTTTCAAGCTCATCGAGGAGCCAGAGGTGTTGCTGGAGAATATGCTCTCACTGAACTGATTTCAGAATAGCCCCGTGCAACCCCAAGGTTTTATGAGCATATTTACAACAGATAGCTACTATACCGCCATAGGGATAATACTCTTCGTGCACGCTGTGGCCATTGCCCTTCTCTCCCTTGTGGTACAGCCAATGCTACCAGAAAGATACAGAAAGTACAGGCTTGCTGGCTTTCTGGTATTCTTTACAATCGGGTTTGCCACCTTTCTTGTGGGCTACATTATACTGATTGCCCTGTATCTGCTTCTGAGAAGCAGGATACAGCAGACAATAGTCCCCTATGAGACCATAGTGACAGGTGACATCATGGAAGAGGACTTCTTCTTTGAGGGAAGAAGGTTTGGCGAGGGAGCCTTTGCAGAACTGCTTCAGGCAGAGAAGGCAAATGTGGAGGCAAAGCAAAAGGTATTCCTGGGTTTTGCAGATATAAAAACACCGGATACATTCGCCGTCATAAGAGAGAACCTCTCCAACCCTGTGGATGAAATCAGGCTCTATGTGTTCGGCATACTTTACAATGCGGAGAAGGAGTTTGTGGAGAGGATACACACCATCAAAAAGGCACTGCCAGAGGAAACCGATAAAACCAGAAGAGCAGAGATGCTCAGGGAACTGGCACAGACATATTATGACCTCTTTTACTTCAATATAGTGGATGACTCCATTAAACCCTCGGTGCTCAACGATGCGATAAGATATGCAAAACAGTCCATAAAGGAGAACCCCCGGGACCCCTCTACCTATGTGGTGCTCGGCAAGGCTTATCTTAAAAAGGGAGATTACGAGGAGGCATCCAGGTGGTTTGAACAGGCCCGTAGCTTCAAGATTGAAGAGAGCAAAACCATACCCTACCTTGCAGAAATATACTTCAACCGCAGGGAATTCAAAAAGACAAAGGAACTTTTGGCCCAGATGGATGTGGAAACAGTGCTGAACAATCACCTCAGAAACATAGTGCTGCTCTGGAAGGGAACATGAAACCAGACATAGACATATTGATAGTGGCAGAGGGAACATATCCGTATGTCAGCGGTGGGGTTTCCACATGGATACATCGCCTCATAACGAGCATGAAGGAGTTTACCTTTGGCGTGGTATTTATTGGAGGAAGGAGGGAAGACTATGGCGAGAAAAAATACAGCCTTCCGGAAAATCTGGTACACCTTGAGGAACACTTCATGTTTGAATCCCCTGGTGGTTTTGTGCCAAAGGTACGCAGGGTGGAAGAGCACAACATTGAATACATAAAACAGCTCCACATGTGGTTCAAGAAAAGACGGACAGATGGGGTGCCAGAAAAACTTAAAACCATAAGGTTCTACACAGAGGAGGTTACAGAGGAGGACTTTCTTTACAGTAAGGACATATGGAGATTCATAAAAGAGCAGTACATAAACTACGACATGGAGTCTCCCTTTGTGGACTACTTCTGGACCATAAGGAACATGCACATGCCCGTATGGAAACTTGCAGAGATAGCCAGAGACCTGCCATCCTTCAGCCTCGTTCACAGCCCGTCCACAGGATATGCGGGTTTTCTTGCATCCCTTTTAAGGTATGACAGGGATGTGCCCTTTGTGCTCACAGAGCACGGTATTTACACAAGGGAAAGAAAGATAGACATTATGAATGCGGACTGGCTTGAGGACAGAAGGTTCTTCTTTCAGAAAGAACACGGTGATGTGGAGCACTTAAGGCAGATATGGATAGGCTTTTTTGAAAGCATCGGTAGATTCATCTACAGCAGTGCAGACCCCATAATATCCCTCTTTGACGGTGCAAGGGAGGTTCAGATAAAGTATGGAGCAAGCCCCGAGAAGACACGGATAATTCCCAACGGCATAGAGCTTGATAGATTTACAGGGCTCAGACGGGGTCCTGATAAAGAGGTGCCAAGGGTGGTTGCCCTTGTTGGAAGGGTGGTTCCAATAAAGGATGTAAAGACATTCATAAACGCCATAAAGATACTCACGGATGAACTGCCCGATGTACAGGGCTGGATAGTTGGCCCAACAGATGAAGACCCTGACTATTACGAGGAATGTGCAAAGCTGGTGGATATTCTTGACCTTGAAGGAAAGGTCATATTCTGGGGGCTTCAGGATATAGAGAACATACTGCCCAGGGTGGGGCTTGTTAGCATAACCTCTATAAGCGAGGGCATGCCCCTTGTGGTGCTCGAGGCCTTTGGCGCTGGTGTGCCTGTTGTTGCAACTGATGTGGGATCGTGCAGACAGCTCATATACGGCGGCCTTGATGAAGAGGATGTCAGAATAGGAAGGGCAGGGGAGATAACCCCCATAGCCAATCCCCACGAGCTTGCCAGCGCCTATAAAAGACTGCTCGTTGATAGAGAGTACTGGAACCTCTGCCAGCAGTCTGCCATAAAAAGGGTTGAGACCTACTACAGGCTCGAGACCATGATAGATGCGTACAGACAAATCTACGCAGAGAGGATAGATGGCAGGCATAGGGTTTGAACTAAGGTCCATACTGAGGGAGAGAAGGCTCACATCCATAGTTGCTGCCTTCGGTTACTCAGCGATGCTGAGCTCGGGGCCCTATTTTGTCTCGATTCTGAGCATAATATTTGCAGGATGGCTTGCGTACACATTCGTTGAGGATAAGGTGCTCGTAAGGCAATTCCAGGTGAGTGTTACATACCTTATAGCCTTCAGCCTCATATATACTGGTGCGTCACAGCTCATGTTTACAAGGTACATATCGGATGTGGTCTTCGTAAAGGAATACCAGAGGGTACTGCCCAACTTCACAGGTGTGGTTGTGCTCAACATGGTATCGGGCTTTCTTGTGTGTCTTGCGTTCGTGTTATACGCCTTCAGGGATATGGACTTTCTCTATGCAGTGCTGTTTCTGTTCAGCTTTACCACACTGTGTGGGGTGTGGATGACCAACATACTGCTAACAAGTCTTAAAAGCTACAAGTACATCGTATGTTCCTTTGTTGCAGGTTATGGAGTGTTTATCGGTCTATCATACCTTCTTGTAAAGTACGGGCTTAACGGGCTGATGCTGTCATTCCTTACGGGTCAGGCTGTGGTGTTTTCGCTTCTCGCAGGCTATATAGTGTATTCTTTCAGGTCAGAGATGCTTCTTGAGTTTGACTTTACAGATGCAAGAAAAACATACCCTTCTCTCATACTCACGGGTCTGTTCTACAACATGGGTGTGTGGGCTGATAAGTTTGTGTTCTGGTTCAATGAGGCCACCAGCCAGGCAGTTGTTGGCCCTTTAAGGGCCTCTGTGCTGTACGACATACCGGTGTTTCTTGCCTATCTTACCATAGCACCAGGAATGGCCTCGCTTTTTCTAAAGCTTGAGGGCGAGTTCGCAGAGGTCTACGACCGCTACTACAAGGCGGTAAGAGAAGGTGCCACGCTGGATAAACTCTACGACCTCGGAGATGAAGTGGTGGACTCTGCCCGTACCCTCGTACTCGATGTGATGAGGATACAGGCAATAGGGCTTATATTCGTCTTCCTGTTCGAGGTTCTCATATTCAGGTTCTTTGGCCTTTCTCTTCTCTACATACCGCTGTTCAATCTACTCAGTATAGGTACATTTCTACAGCTGTTGTTTATTTCCATACTCTCGCTTGCGTTTTACTTTGACAGAAGAAAGGAGGCACTTGCTGTTACCTCTGTGTTTTTCATACTCAACCTTTCCTTAAGCCAGCTATCCATATTGCTTGGCCCGTATTATTACGGTTATGGTTTTGTTATATCTCTGATTGTGGCCAGCATAATGGGTATTGTACTTTTGAGGAGATTTCTCTATGAGATACATTACCAGACTTTTATGCTTCGTTAGTGTGGCCATACTGATACTCAGGGGCACATCAGGTGCGGAGCCACGGTGTGTTGCGGTCTATTATAACAGTGGTCTTCCCGAGGAGGCACTCTACCTCTATGACTGGTTGATAGTGGACCCCGACTCATTCCCCATGGAAGGGCTCAGGGAGAGGTTCTACATAAAGAACAGAAGGGCACGCCTTATTGCCTATGTGAGTGTGGGTGAGCTCGAACCCCACAGGAAGTACTTCACAGGTGCCAGCAAAGACTGGTTTATAGGTAGAAACAAGGCATGGGGCACCTTTATTGCAGACCTGAGAGAGCCTCGTTACAGGAGGTTTCTCTTTGAAAGGGTAATAGGGCCTGCCATGGAGCAGGGTTTTGATGGAGTCTTTCTGGACACCCTGGATTCTTACCAGCTCGCCCTAAAGGAAGAAGAATGGGCTGATTACGAGAGGGCAGAGATTGAACTTATAAGAGAGATAAGAAGGCGGTTTCCATCCAAGCTTATAGTGATAAACAGGGGATTCGAGATTATAGACAGCGTACACGAGCTTGTGGATGCCCTTCTTGTAGAAGGGCTGTTTTATGGCATAGACACAGAGAAGATGGACTACAGGGAGATATTGAAAGAAGAGAGAGAGTGGCTTCTTGAAAGGCTTGAGAAGGCAAAAGGCTATGGATTGGCGGTAATCGTTCTTGACTATCTCAAGCCTCCGATGAGGGAGCTTGCAAGAAGGACTGCAAAGAAGATAGCACGGCTCGGTTTCATACCCTATATAAGCGATTACGAGCTTTCAACCATTGGCACAGGCAACTGTGAGCTGATTCCAAGAAGGATTCTTCTTCTCTACAACTCGGATGTGCGCAAGGAAGAATCTGACACAGAGATTCACAGATTCCTGCAGATGCCCCTTGAGTATCTGGGGTTTGTGCCCGTGCTTTACGACATAAAGGAGGGGCTTCCACAGGGCTACATTGCGGACAGATACGCAGGGGTTGTGGTCTGGACAGGCGGGCTTACAGACTACAGGGCCTTTCATAAGTGGACTGTGGAGAAGATAAGAGAGGGGTTAAAGATATTCTTTATGGATAGTTTCGGCTTCCCGGCGGAAGAGAAGTTCCTCAAGCCCCTGGGAATAAGGCTTTTAAGAAGGGGCACCATAGGGCTTGAGGAGCTGAGGGTTAAAAAGAGCCTGCTACCCTTTTTTGAGGCAGAGCCCTCTGTGTCTTCTACTGTGCCGGGTCTTGTGCCCTCTTCTGGCAGGGCTATTCTGACCGTTGAACACGAAGATGGCACAGAAAGCGTGCCCCTTGCAATAACACCCTGGGGTGGCTATGCCCTGGATGGCGCGTTGATAGTAAAGGAGTTTGAGGCATGGGTGTATGACCCCTTTGAACTTTTCAGGGAGGTCTTCCCGCAGAGTTATCTCTTCGTGCCCGATGTTACAACAGAGCTTGGCAGGCGCATACTCACGGCGCACATAGACGGAGATAGTTTTTTTGGCTATGCGGATTTTGACCCCTTGAAGACCCTCGGTGAGGTTATAAAAGAGGAGATACTTGAAAGGTTTCCCATACCACATACGGTATCTGTAATCGAGGGAGAGGTTGCCCCATGGGGGCTGTATCCTGAAAGGGCAGAAAGGCTTGAGGATGTGGCAGGCTCAATATTTGCCATGCCAAATGTGGAGCCCGCATCCCACAGCCTGAGCCATCCTTACTACTGGAAGGCACTCATCTATGGTAAACCTGAAGACCAGAAACAGGGCTACAACCTTCCCATCCCTGGCTACAGGTTCAGCCTCGAAAGAGACATAAAGGGCTCCATAGAATACATAAACCAGAGGCTTACACCAGAGGACAAAAAAGTAAGAGTCTTTCTGTGGACAGGCGATTGTCTTCCCAACGAGGATGCCCTGAGACTCACATACAGGCTCGGTGTTTACAATGTAAACGGGGGCGATACAGTGATAACACAGACGAACCCGTTTCTTGTAAACATATCACCAATGGGTGTAAACAGGGGCGAGTATTTTCAGGTCTATGCACCTGTACAGAACGAGAACCTCTATACCAACACATGGACAGGCCCCTACTACGGCTACTCCAATGTTATACAGACCTTTGAACTCACAGAAAGCCCCAGAAGGCTCAAGCCTGTGAGTATATACTATCACTTCTACTCTGCCCAGAAGATAGCCTCCCTCAGGGCCTTAAGAAAGGTCTATAGCTGGGCGGTATCGAAGAGGCTAAACCCCATGTTTCTTTCTGAATACGCCCAGAGGGTGCTTGAGTTCAGAACCATGGCATTCGGCAGTCTACTTGAGGGAGGCCTCATCATAAGGGGAGACAGTGCCCTTAAGACCCTGAGGATTGACGATGCCAGAAAGGTTCCAGACCTTGAACGCTCCAGAGGGGTGGTGGGCTATAGAAAGGGGAAAGGGGTGGTCTACATACACCTTGATGGCTCTGGAGATTACAGGATAGTCTTCAAGAAAGATGGTGGGCCACAGTTCAGACTCGTTGAGTCCAACGGGCAGGTGGTACTGCACCAAAGAAAGGGTCACTCAATCACCATAGGGCTTCGCAGTCATGTGCCCCTTGAGTTTACCATAGAGAAGGCAGACTGCAGTCTTTCCATAGAGGGAGGAGAGTTTGAAGCAAGAGAGAAGGAGAAAGAAGTTTTTTACAGATTCCCAGGTTCCACCGAGGCGATTATTAGAGCAAGATGTAAGGGTACGCTTCGTTGACTATTCCGAGCTCGTGGTGTTCTTCCTGGGAATACTGATGGTGGTGCTGTTGCTCTTTCCGCAGGAAAGGCTCGAGTGGCTCATAATGCGCGAGGACGACACCAACCTGGACCTGAGTATAACCTACATAGAGAACCTCCTTTCTGTAAACCCTGATGACAGGATGAAGCTCTCCCTTGCAAAGAGATACTTCAGGCTTGCAGAATACGAAAAGATGGAAAAACTTCTCTCAGAGCTTGAGGATTCTCCGCTCGATTACATAAGGGTTGAGGCGGTATCCTTAAGATACGCAATGCTGAAAAGACTCTATTTTGCAGGCCACACAGAGCTCAAGGCCAGGATAGAGGAGGAACTAAGAAAGGCCGTAGAGGGCACAGATGATACAGCCACATTAAGGAGC
>JALUQR010000088.1 GCA_027017505.1 bacterium | reverse complement strand
AAGGAAGGCCATGAGTTTCTCGTTTATGAGACTTTTCACATAGCCCTCAACCTCTGAATTGCCAAGTTTTGTCTTTGTCTGTCCCTCAAACTGCGGGTTTGGCAGTTTAACGCTTATAACAGCTGTAAGCCCCTCTCTTACATCCTCGCCCTGAAGGGCCTCCTTGAGGTCTTTAAGAAGCCCCCGCTGGTTTGCATAGCTGTTGATGGTCCTTGTAAGGGCTGATTTGAAACCCGTAAGATGGGTGCCACCCTCTGTGGTGTTTATGTTGTTGGCATAGGAGAATATGTTCTCTGAATAGGAATCGTTCCACTGCATGGCAACCTCAATGTGTGTGCCGTTCTTCTCACCTGAAAAGTATATTACCTTTGAATGCAGGGGGTTCTTTGTCCTGTTAAGATGCTCCACAAAGCTCTTTATACCGCCCTTGTACTGGAACTCGTGGAATTTGCCGGTTCTCTCATCCTCAATGGATATCTTTATGCCAGCGTTAAGAAAAGATAGCTCTCTTAGGCGCTGGCTCAGCACATCGAAGCTTATCTTTGTTGTCTCAAATATCTCGGGGTCGGGCTTGAAGGTTATCTTTGTGCCAGTTTTCTTGGTCTTTCCTGTAACCTTAAGCGGGGTTACGGGTCTACCCCTGCGGTAGCTCTGTTCAAATACCCTTCCGTCTCTTTTGATTTCCACATTGAGCCATTCTGAAAGAAAGTTTACCACCGTTACACCCACCCCGTGGAGTCCACCTGATACCTTGTATGCCTTGTGTTCGAACTTTCCGCCTGCGTGAAGCTCTGTGAGAACCACCTCCACGGTGGGTTTTTTCTTTACGGGATGCTCCCCCACAGGTATGCCCCTGCCATCGTCTATGACGGTTACGGAGTTGTCAGAATGTATTATAACCTGTATGTTCCTGCAGTAACCTGCAAGTGCTTCATCCACGCTGTTGTCAACCACCTCGTATACAAGATGATGTAGCCCTGTTGGTCCCGTGGAGCCTATGTACATGGCAGGCCTTTTTCTTACAGCCTCAAGCCCGCCAAGCACCTTTATGGATTCAGCATCATAACCCTGGGTTTTCTTCTTTTCTGTCAATTCTATCAGGCCACCTCCTTTAAAAATTTATTCAGATTATTTTACCATATAAAGAGCCAGGTTACCACACATAAAAACTGTAAGTAATTAAAAAACTTGTTTTTCTTTGAGTTTTAGGGTAAAATAGTTTCCATGGCTTCACTGGCTCAGAAGGAAGAGCTTTATTTTGTAAGTCCCACTGCAGGCAGACTCACAGGGGACGAGATGTTCTCCATGGTGGTGGACTACATAGAGGAGAGTCCTTCCACCAGATACAACCTGATTATAGGCACGGATTCCTTCCAGGGAAGAGAGACCCTCTTTGTTACAGCCATAATAGTGCACAGGGTGGGGCACGGTGGAAGGTATTTTTACCGCAAAAGGCGTGTTAAGAACCTTAACAGCATGACGCACAGGATATTCTACGAGGCAACCTTGAGTATAGAGGTTGCCTCGTATCTTCAGGAGAGGCTTTCTGAAAACGGCTACAGGAACCTTCCTGTGGAGATACACCTTGATATAGGCTCCAACGGGGATACCAGAGAGATTATAAAAGAGGTTGTGGGTATGGTCACGGGGTCAGGCTACTATGCGGTTACAAAGCCTGATTCTTTCGGTGCATCGAAGGTGGCAGACAGACACTCACGATAGGGTGTCTGCTGTTTTGAATACGGGCCACTTTCTGTTTTTCACTGCGTTCCCTTTTTAGATAACAACAAGGATGAAGCTGACGACGGCTTCAGGGAAGACTTCTCCTGTGTGGATAGTGGGGAAGCGCTCCATCAGGTAACAGGAATATCCACACCCACTGAATACAGCACCACCTGGAAGGGAGAAGGCTTTCGCGGTGCCAGGGGGGATATTTTTTATTTTAACACTGGCAGGAACCCACAGGTCTGAAAACAGATTTTCACCAATAATTGAGCTTGTCCTTTTGAGTAGTTGAATTATTTGACCTGATTTTATATATTCAAACTTTACATGAAATGAAAATGGGTAAAATTGTGTTTGTAATTCAGGCGGGGATATAGACGATGGCAAGAAGGAAGAAAGAAGGAGGAGGACTGCTCACCTCCAGGGAAATAGAGATACTGAGGTGGGTTCAGGAAGGCAAGACCAATGAAGAGATAGGGATGATACTCGGTAAGTCCCGTTATACGGTGAAGTATCATCTCAAGAATATAATGAAAAAGCTCAATGTGACCAACAGGGCACAGGCGGTAAGCCAGGCCATAGGGCTTGGTTTCCTTCCGCCACTGCCCTCTGAAGATGAGGTGTTCAAGGCGGAGATAGTCTTCAGGGTTGGCATTGTGGGATGTGGTAAGGGTGGAGAGGCAATACTGAATCTTTTCAGAGAGAATCCCTCGGTAAAGGTAATGTGGGTTGCAGACAGAGACCCCTCTGCACCTGGCGTGCTCATAGCCAAGAAGATGAACATACCATTTTCTGAAGACTACAGGACATTTCTCACCCAGGAAGAGCTCGATGTGGATGTGGTCATAAACCTTACAGGTTCTATGGAGGTTGCAGAGGATTTGCGCAGGCGCATACCACCGAACATAGAGCTTATGGGCGGGCTTTCTGCAAAAATCATGTGGCAGTTGTTCGAGGAGAGAAGAAGAAGGGTGGAGGAAAGGGAAAGGGTCCTCAAGGAGCACGAGGCACTGTATCATCTGGGGCTTGTGATAGAGAGCATAGACAGTCTTAAGGATGCGGGCTATGCGATAGTGGACTACGCAACAAAGCTTACCAACACGCCTGCGGGCACACTCGCACTGTTCGATGAGAAGAAAGAGGACATGGTGCTCGTTGCTGCAAAGGGGTTCAGTGCGGAGTTCAAAAAGCATGACCGCTGGGAGATAAGAAAGGGCGGGCTTACAAGCACCATACTGAACCAGAACGGCCCCCTCTACATAGCGGACATAAGGGAGATGAAAAACCCCAACCCGCTTCTTCTAAAGGAGGGTGTGAGAACCATCCTGGGTGCACCCCTCATGGTTGAGGGCAGAATCGTGGGCATACTCTATGTGAATGACTTCAAGATAAGAAGGTTCAGGGCAGAGGATATATCCCTGTTTTCTCTTCTCACCATATACGCGGGGCTTACCATAGAGAGGGTAAAGAAGATAGAGGACATAAGGCTTCTGAGCATTACCGATGGACTCACCGGCCTCTACAACCAGCGCTACTTTATGGAGCAGTTGCAGAGAGAACTCAAGCGTGCACAGAGGCATCATCATCCCGTGTCAATAATAATGCTCGATATAGACTGCTTCAAGAAGTATAACGACGAATTCGGCCACCTTGAGGGCAACAGGGTTTTGAAGATTATTGCAAGGCTTATAAAGAAGAACTCCCGCATAACAGACACGGTTGGAAGATTCGGTGGAGAGGAGTTCTGCGTTATAATGCCCCAGATACGCAAGGAAGGGGCAATGGCATTTGGCAGAAGGGTGCTCAAGGAGATAGCCTCTTATCCCATGCCCAACAGGCAGGTTACCGTAAGTGCGGGTATTGCCACATATCCGAGTGATGGAAAGAGCCTGCCCGCACTTATAAAGAAGGCTGATTCAAGACTCTACAGGGCCAAGAGAGAGGGCAAAAACAAGATAGTGGGCTGAGGGCTCTATTTAACGCCCAGCATCCTTTTGAACTCCTCCTCAGAGAGCATCTTTATACCGAGCCTTCTTGCCTTCTCATACTTTGAGCCAGGCTCCCTGCCAACCACCACAAAGTCCACCCTCTTGCTCACACTATCTGAGCATCTACCGCCTTCGGCCTCAACGAGCCTTTTTGCCTCATCACGGGTGAAGCTATCAAGTGCACCTGTAAATACAAATACCTTGCCCGCAAGCCTTCCAGCCCTTCTTTTTCTCTCGGGAAACCTCACTCCCGCCTTTTTGAGCCTTTCTATTACCTTCAGGTTGTGTTTTTCACGGAAGAAGCTCACTATGTTCTTTGCGGTCTCAGGGCCTATCTCTGGTATCTCCAGGAGCTCTTCGTATGTTGCCTTCATGAGGTTATCCATGGATGAGAATCTTTCGGCCAGCACCTCTGCAAGGTGTTCTCCCACACCCTTTATGCCCAGGGCAAATATGAGGCGTGAAAGGCTTGGTGGCTGTTTGCTCTTTTCTATGGCCTTTATGAGGTTTTCGGCGCTCTTTTCTGCCCATCTTTCAAGCCCAAGGATGTCCTCCTTCTTAAGATAATATATATCAGCCACATCCTTTATGATTCCCGCATTCACAAACTGGTCTATGTGTTTTCCGCCGAGGCCCTCTATGTCCATGGCCCTTTTGCTTGCAAAGTGGCGTATGGTCTCTTTAAGCTGGGCAGGGCAGGAGAGCCCTCCTGTGCAGTAGTGTATGGCACCATCTCTTTCAACCCTTGAGCCACATTCAGGACATCTTTCTGGCATGGTGAATTTCTTCTCCTTACCCGTGCGTCTGTCCTTTATTACCGAGACCACCTCTGGTATCACATCGCCTGCCCTTGCGACA
>JALUQR010000087.1:12717-13161 GCA_027017505.1 bacterium | reverse complement strand
CTCCAGTGGCATACAGATACTTACCCGTGTCATCGAGGGCTATGTGGTGGACACCGAATGGGAATGGAAGGGCTATAAGCCTTTCCAGCATCGCTGTCTGCAGGTTTATCACACCTATTGTGTTTGCGCCCTTGTCGTTCACATAGAGATACTTGCCATCAGGACTCAGGTTCTTGTTACCAGCATTTGTACCGCTGAACACAGGCTCGTGCAGGTCAACACCCACATCTATGTGCCTGTATGTCCTCATGCTGGGGAATCCTATAACCGCCACCTTTCCGTCCAGACCACCTGCAGCATAGCCCAGCATCGGGTCCTTTGTGGGGGCATCTGTGGGAATCGGTTCAGCATAGTGCCATGGTGGTATCGGTACCTTCTTCTGCTTGGCATCCGCACCAGAGGGAGCGACAAGACCAACTGAAAGAATTAACATAATAATCCAGC
>JALUQR010000087.1:12299-12707 GCA_027017505.1 bacterium | reverse complement strand
CGCCTCGTCTTTCTATCCATTGCTCCCCTTCACCTCCTTTTATTATTTTTGTTCTGGTATCTTAAAAAAGCCCTTTCTGCCATTTTTTTCTGAAACCTATCACGCTCCTTTCATTATTAAATTTTTTTAATTTCAGTGCTAATTATACACCCTGGTGGAAAACTTTGTCAATCAAAATAGAAGCCTCACCCATCGAGTAGCTCATCCACATCTATGTGGCCTGGCATTATCTTCTGCATGACCTCCTTTATGACAGATGATGTTATAACCGTATGTCCCTGTTCTCTGCCGTAGTTTTCTATGGCGTTCTTTGCCATCCCTCTTACAAACCCTGGAACCCTGTTTATAAGTGCTTTTGCCTCGTCTGTCCACTTAAGGGTTTCCTCTCTTATTATCCCCTCTGGTGGG
>JALUQR010000087.1:0-12289 GCA_027017505.1 bacterium | reverse complement strand
CTACCAGAAGAAGGTTTGTGTCAGCCTCAAGGAGCAGGTTTTCCGCAGTGCTTCCTATGTCCGCATCGTCCTCTGCGTGGGAGCCCGTTCTGCCACATATAACAAGTGCGGGGTCAAGCTCTCTGCAGAGTGTGAGTATCCTGTCATAGCTCTTTCCTGCAAGAAGATGTGTCTTTACTTCAATGCCTCTTTTTTCTGCCATGTATCTTGCCACATTCAGATAGGAGCCGTATATGCGTGCGAGCCCATCGTCTATTATCTTCTCGTGAAGCTCCTCCTGTTCTTTGAACCTGAAGACCCTTGCACCCTCCTCTGTGAGCACCCTTGAGAGACTGCGGAATATGACCGTATGGAAGTAGGGGTCATAGACCGCAACAAGGTTTAGCTCGAGTCCAAACCCTGCGGAAAGCTCTATACCCCTTGAGACAGCGCCATATCCCTTACCGCTTCCGTCAACGCACACAACCACCCTGCGACCCCTTCTGAGGTCTGTCTCTTTTTTCACAACAAGTATATCCTTTCTCACCCTGCGTGCACTCCTGAGGGCGACACTGCCTATGCGGGTCTCATCCACCGCTCCCACACCTCTCACCCCCAGACACAGTAGCCCGTAATCTCCGCTGTTGGTCTCCTCAACGAGTCTTCTGTAGTTTTTACCCTCAAGAGATAGCGGGCGAAACCCCACGCCCTCGTCCGCACACTTCTTTTCCACTATGGTGAGGTAGGAATCTGATATAACCTTCATGCCCTTCTCTATGAGAAGGTTGTGCACCTCACGCTGTCTTTCGAGCTCCCCGTCTTTGAGGTACTTACCCGGAAGGGTATACTCCATCGCACGAAACCGCGAGTCATGTAGCCTTACCGCATACACATGGCAACCTGTGATTGTGCTTCCAAACCTCTTTCCCAGGGCTATCGCGGTATCCACAGCCCACAGGGAATATATGGAATTGTCAACACCCACTATGATTTCCTTCCACATGGTTTAATCCTTTCTGAATCTTCTTAAAAGCAGGAGTTCTCCTGCAAGCACCACAAGTGCCACAACCACGGGCCATATGTACACGCCTGAGCCCACAGGTGGTTTGAGAAGTAGCCAGTACCATGTGGTGAGCTCATGCTTTGAGCCCTTCTCACCGTTACTGCCATCCCATGCGGCAAAGGCTATGGGTATGAACTTACCCTCAATGAACTGTATGTCCTTATCCTTGTCTTTTGTAAGAAGGGGTCTTTTCATCACAACACGCCATGTGCCGTTATCATACACCCCTTTTGCGGTAAGCCCTATGCTTGCAGGATCCCTTTCCTTTATCTTATTGAACCCCTTGCCCTCAAGGAGCTTGACCCTCTGTGGCTCCTCTGTGGTCTCGCTCTGCCAGAACCATATGTTCACAGGCTTTGTGCCATCTCCCATGCCGAAGTAGGGTTTCTCGCCTCCCTCAGGCACTGTAACTGGCAGTTGTATGGCAACACCGTCTCTGAAGACCTCTCCTCCTGCAATCTCCTCTGCCTTGGCATCGCCTGGCACACTCTTTGTACGGTCATCCCACTCGAGCAGAAAGGCTATGTCCCTGTCGTTGTATACCACCTTCACCGATATGGAATCAAGCGAGGGTTTGAAGTGTCTTTCCTTTGCTATTATCTGGGGCACAAGCCAGAAGCTTGTATACTCTGCCTTCTCCCAGACAGGGCTTTTCGGATCCTCTGGCACATCCTCTTCTATGCGCAGTGCCTTTATAACCGTGTTCTCCGTTGGTTTCTTGTAAGGGGTGGCCAGTGTTGCCACATAGTTTGCCACCGCACAGCGCTCCTCATCTGTAAGGCGTTTTTTGCTCTCAGGGTCTGCAAAGCTCGGCATCTGTGTGCCAGGTATGCCAACTGTAATGCGTGTGTATATGCCCTCCACGCCCTCGGTCATCCTGAATGTCCAGGGCTTGGTGAGGTTTCTCGGCCATGTCCTGTAGCCCCAGTCATCCTTTAGCATCTTCGTGCCATCGCCCCTGCCCTCCTCACCGTGACACTCGGAACACACATCCTTGAATATCTTCCTTCCCTTCTCTATAACATCCTCCGATGAGGTCTGCTTGCAGGGCACATCTATGGGGCCCTTCTCTGGCTGTTCGTATTCAACGATACTCTTTATGTAGGCCACAAGGTGCCATATCTCCTCGTCTGTGAGCATGTCTCCCCATGCGGGCATGGAGGAATTGTTCATGCCAGTCCATCCTGCTATGTGCTCTTTAAGTAGCCCGCCTTTTATCATGTTGAAGAAGTCCTCATCACTTGGAACTATTTCATCAAAGGGTGTGGTCTTGAACTTGTAGATACCCTCTGTGAAGTCCCTTGGTGGTGGCAGTAGAAACTCTGCTGCAGGCCCGTCTGCTGCGCCCTCCTCACCGTGGCACCACCAGCATCTTTTCATGTAGACCTCTCTTCCCTTCTCAGGATCACCCTTTGCACCGTAAAGTGGCGAGCCTGCAACAAGCACAAGAGACACAACAAGCAGTATGTTTATTACAAGCCTACCCATTATTCCCATGCTCTCGGCACATTTTCTGTATAATCGTATATGAAGAGTATTACCTTCCATATCTCTTCCTCTGTGAGAAAGTCCTGCCACACTGGCATGGCTGAAAGCCATGGTGTGCTCTCCTTTGGTAGCCCTGGCCCACCTGTTGCTATCCTCCAGAACACATAGCTTTCCTGTAGCTGGGCTATTGTGTCCTTGCCCTGGAACGGCAGTGGCAGGGGGTTAAACCCGTGTGCGTAGTGCCCCTTGCCATCGAGTTTGTCCCCATGGCAGTAGAAACAGTGCTTGAAGTACACCTCCCCACCCTCTCTGACAAGCTGTTTGAACTTTTCGGGGTCCTCCTTCTCGTACTTCCTGAAGGGGTTTTCAAGGGTGAGAAGGTCATAGGTCTTGCCATATATCTTCACCGTGGATGGTGGTGCGGGATGGGTGCTTCTGAGCTCAACAGGTGCCTCGTAGGTTGGCTTTACCTGGTTGTATGTTATAACACCTGCAATCACAGGCACTACGACGAAGACCACATTCCTTATGGGCCTCTTTGATGGGTCTTCAAGCATGCTCTTTATGGGTGCGAGAAGCTCCTGGGTGGACTTTTCCGTTGAGGTCATAACCAGCAGTATCATCACCACCGCGAAGAACATGTACATGAGGATGAGACTGCTCGGTATGGGTTTACCAAGCACTATCCCTGGTAGCTTGAAGAAGATGTAGGCCAGAATAACCCATATGACAAACTGTAATAACCTCATTTCCCCTGCCCCCTATTTTTGTCCTGCCAGGTATTCTACGATAAGCTCAAGCTCACCTGCTGTCATCTGGTCTTTGTATGTGTCTGGCATCATGGGCGAGAACCCCTCTGCAATATCTGCATTGGGGTCCACTATGGCCCTTCTTATATACTCCTTATCCCTCTTTGCGCCTATGTCAGAAAGGTCTGGCCCAATTCCAGGGTCTGCCCCCTCCTTTGTGAACTTATGACATGCACTGCAACCGTACTTTTCTATGACCGCCTGCGGGGTCCTTGCTGGCTCCTTTTTCTCCTCCTTCTTTTCTTCCTCTGCAACCTCACCCTTTGGTATCTCAACTGTTACTTCCATGCCCGCAAGTTTCTGCAGATATGCAACAACCGCCCAGAGTTCCACCTCGTTAAGCCCTATGGCACCCTTGGACACATCTGGCATGGGGCTTACCGTATCGTTCGTACCCGTAACACCGTAGCCCTTGACCACATATGCAGAGGGCTTTACCAGTGACTCATAGAGGTATTCCTCAGGGGTCTTTGCCTCGCCCCTGTAACGCTCATCCTTGAGCCTTTCCTGTGCAATCACCGCAACCCTGTCAAGAAGGGGTGCCCTTTTGAGCACGGGATTATGACACAGTGTGCATGTGCCCTTGCCCTCGTATATCTTCTGTCCCAGGGCAACGAAGTCATCAATGGTCATCTCTGCAAGGTCAAGTGCCTCCTCCTTTGGAGGTGGAGCAGGTGTTATGGGTGGTATGTACTTTACAGAAAAGAGCACATAGAACCCTATCACCACCAGAGAAAATACCACAACCTTTATAAAGTTACCCATAGCTTACCCCTGATACTCTGTCTGTTTCTTGCCACTGAGCTGGCTCAGCCAGAAGATAAATATAACAATTGCCATGAATATTATGGTACCCACAGAGACCACCTTTGCCGCATATCCTATGGTGGGGGTGAAGGCATCCACAGAGTTATCCCTCATTATGGTGTAAACATGCCAGTGCTGTCTTATGGCAGACCTTATAAAGCCCATAAGCCCCATAAGCCATGTGAACGAGACCGCAAGCAGAAACAGCGCATACTGGCTTCTCTGTGGCATCTTACCCCACTTAAGCGGGCCCACATCCTTCGCACCCCTGTACATGAAAAGGTCTATGGCCATGCAGGCCACAATCACTATAAGGGTTGATACCACCTGTGGCACACTTGAGGCAACCTTGTAGACCGTGTTGGTAAAGTATCCGTAGTACACACCCAGCACCATTATGTTTATTATCGCAGCGGTAAATATACCTGTCTGCACACCATTGCCAAAGCTTGCCCAGTTTACGGTGGGTATCTTGTTGGCCCTTCTGTAAAGAAGGAAGCTTAAGAAGGTGAATATTATCATTATATTCACAGCGGTGTTCTTTGCAGGCATAATACCCAGTGGACCGAGTATTGGATGATACTGCCCGCCGAGGGCCTTAAGCTCTGATGGCGTGAGTATCAGTGTGTGCGGGGTGAACCACACAAGAAAGCATATCACTATGACAAACCCTATATATTTAATGTAGGGTGTGTACCTGTGCGCACCCTCGCTTCTTTCCATACCACACCACAGATAATAATTTGCAGAGAGAAACAGTGCCCCTATGAGCACTGCCTGTATTATAAAGAGCCATGCAAAAACCCCTCCCATAAGGGTTATACCCATCTGCTGGCTGTAGGCATAGATTTCCGCTGTAAGCCAGTAGCCCGCAAAGGGCAGTGGCAGAAGTGCTGATATGGCTATGAAGTTTGCGGTATAGCCCATCCAGTCGTAATGGGCCTTCTCCTCTTCGGTTGTCGCACTGAGGAACTTGTACGCAGCGTATGCCCCCACCACACTTCCACCATACGCAACATTGGCAACAAAACGGTGCAGGTTTATGGGGTTCCACAGATGATTGTGCACAGCCTCCCAGAGGTTGCCGTTGAAAACCCCGCTTGCATCAACACCACCTGGACTCATCATGAATGTAACCCATGCGTTGGCAAGAAACATAAGTGCAGTGCCCACCCCGTTCAGAAGAAACCCTATGGTGAGGTGTATCCACTTAAGAAAGCCATACTTCATGGCGTTCCAGCCGTAGTAGTATATGTAAAGGCAGGCACTTTCAGCAAAGAACAGGAGTGCATACCATATAAAGGTCTTTCCGAATATGCGGGTCATGTACTTCATAAAATCCGGGTAGAACACCATAAGGGAGATTGCAAGAAGCCCGCCGAATATTGCGGTAATGGAGTATGCGGTGAGACTCACCTTTATGAATTCATAGGCCATCTTGTCGTATCGTTCGTCCTTTGTTGCCATGCCGATGGCCTCTATTATGAAGACAAATATGGGAACCGCAAGCACGAACGCAGCAAACCACAGGTGTAGCTGTGCAACAAGCCACACAAACACCCTGCTACTTATACCCGGTATCCTTGGATAATCACTCTCTTTGAGCTTCGGTGCAGGCGGGTATTGCTCCTCTGGCTGACCACCCTCTGCTGACACTGCCCCTTCAGTGCCCCCACCTCCACCACTGGCATATGCAGAATCATCGGTGAGCTCAAGGATGTGGCCATCTCCTGCGGGCAGTATCACGGTAAAGACGACCAGAAGCCCTGTCAGAAGAAACAGCTGTAAAACCCTTCTGGTTTTTATCCTTTGCATAAGCCCCCTCTCAATAAAAAAGGGTATCTGGCATGCCAGATACCCTCAACAGCTCATCCTCTAAATATCAGGCTCAACCCCTGAAGCCTGAAAAGCAGTAGGTCCACCAGAAGAAACACTATGAGACTTACAACGAAGCTCACAACAAACCCTACTATTGCCTTCATCTAATAAAGCCCTCTGCGATTGATGCGTTTTTTATGGTTTAAGGGTTATTACCTTTAATGCCCTCCAACCGTTAAAAACCAGTAAAAGAAGATAAGTGTTGCAACCACCACTATGGCGAATATGATGGGTCCTGCCAGTCCTGCCTTCTGTTCAGCCATCTTTAAAGAATCACCCCTTGTTTGACAAGTCCTGCCTCTTGATATTATAATTTAGCCCATGAAGTGGCAACCAACCCCCGCAGATTACCTGATATTCACGGGACTCGTGGTAAACCTCATAGTTATAGTGCTTCTGTTAGTCCACTACTTCACCCACTGAGACTACTCTTTACCCTTGCATTTACAGAGTTTGCGCAGGTACTTTACCAGCTCGTCTATCTCTTTTTCTGTAAGGGTCTTACCAAAGGGTGGCATTAGTGCGGATTTGCTGACCGCCTTACCCCCGTCCTTGATTGCGAGCCTTATGTCCTCGTCAGAGAGCTTGTTCATGTCTTTTGGGCTTGTGTGATTCCTGGGGGTAACGGACATATCGGGCTGTTTTATACCATACTTTGATGGCCTTGCATTTGGCCCATCACCCGTGCCCTTCAGCCCGTGACACTGGGTGCAGTACCATTCGTAGTTCTCCTTTGCCGTAGCTGCCAGCACCTGGTAGCCACCTGTAAATACGAATGCTAAAAGAAAGGAAAGTGTCAGTAGAAGCGCTCTCTTCTTCATTTTTTCTTCCTCCCCTGACTTGCTACGAAACCTGCAAGTGCCTTCATCTCTGCATCGTTTATAATACCGGTGAATATGGGCATACGCTTTACGGGCTTGAATACCTTGGGCTTTTTAAGATACATGTATACCCAGTCTCCCTTAAGCCTCTTTCCCGCCTCTGAAAGGTCTGGCCCTGTTATGCCACCTATCTTCTTTTTACCCTTCTTTATGGTGTGACAGCCCACACAGCCGTACTTCTTGGTGAAGCTGAGTTTTGCCCTGGGGCTCGACTTCTCCTTTACAACCCCTTCCTTCACTATACCTGACTTGAGGGTAAGAAGATAGGCTGCAACCTCCTTTGCATCCTTCTCGGAAAGTGCGGGATGACCACCGGGGTTCTTTTCCGTTATGGAATTATACTTAAGAGGCCTTATTATGGTTGGTTTTGCAAGCCACTGTTCAAGCCAGTCCTTCTTGAACTTATCGCCCGCATACCAGAGCTCGGGGCCCTTCTTTTTGAGCTGGTCCTTGAATGTCTTCTCCTTTGCAGGACCCTTCGTCTGATGACACTCACCACAGTTGTTCTTCTTAAATATTGCCTCTCCCTCTTTCGGGCCTGCAAAACCACCAGTTGCAGAAATACCAATAACAACACCAATGACTGTACAGAAAACCAGAAGTTTTCTTATACTCTCACCGTTCATTGTTTAAAGACCTCCTTAATGATTGATCCCCCTCTCCTCAAGACAGGATTGTATTTTAAAAGCTCCAGTGATATAATGTTTGGAAAGCTGGTTAATTAAATAGCAGAACATCTCAACCCTGTCAAGAAATTTTTTTAAAAATTTTTAATTCTATTTTATAAACATGATAAATATCATATTCTACGCATTTATTGCCCTTTCACTGCTGTTTTCAGCGCCGTCATCTGGTGCTGATAATCTTTCAATTGGAAGGATGAACATAAAGATATGGCCTGAGTATGATGACCCTGGTGTGCTGGTCATATATGATGGAAGGTTCTCTGATGCGACCGTGTTTCCTGCAGAGGCAGGTTTTCTCATACCAAAGGGTTCTGTTGTAAGTGATGCCTGCAGTGTATCTCCCAGGGGTGAGCACTTCTGCCAGCTCTACACCGTCAGTGCCTATGACGGGTTTGACAGGATAACCCTCACACTGCCCTATCCAAACTTCTACCTCAGTTTTCACACACCCCCGCTTGAAGGTGCGGGCAGAAAGAGCTTCACCTACACCATAAAGACCCTCTATCCTGTTGACACCATGGAGGTGGACATACAGCAACCCCTGCGTGCAAGGGAGTTTACAGTGTCTCCACCTGGTGAACCCACTCTCAGGAACGGGTTCACCCATCTTGTATACCAGATAGAGGCTCTAAAAGGAGGTGAATCCATAAAATTTAACATCTCTTACTTCAAGGAGGATGCAAAGCCCTCTGTGGATATAAAGTATTCTCCACCGATGATGAGAAGTGGCACACAGCAAACCGGCTCTCCCTATTCCACACAGCGGCTGGTGAGGATATTCATCTATGCTGGTTTTGTCACAGGGCTTTTGCTTTTGGGGATGATAACTGTATGGTTTATAAGGTCAAAGAAGGCTTCATAGCGCTGTTAACCCTATGTTTTCTTCTATCTTCCGTGTCAGTCCTTGCAACAACTGTTATGGAGGCTGCAGGGGAGCTTGCCTGTCCATGTGATTGTCCGCTGGTGCTTGAGGACTGCAACATGAGCTGTGGACTGCGCTGGAAAAACGAGATAGGAAGCCTCATAGCGCAGGGCAAGAGCAAGGAGGAGATAATAGACTACTTTATAAAGAAATACGGTGAGGAGGCCCGCCTAAGCCCGTTTCAGAAAATCCAAGGCAAGATATACCAGTACACAAGGGGATTCAACACCACTGACTGGGCTATAGCCATAGCAGGGGGTGTCATCTGGGTTTTCATTCTCTTCGGTATGGTGTATATTACTGTTGCGAGGTTTTTAAGGCGAAGATGAGAGTCCTTGTTGCAAGCATTATGGTTATGGTTTTACTGGTGGTTGCAGGGTATGCGGGGTTTGTCCGTTTTTTTGTGAACCCCCCCGAGGGTGTTTTAAACTACACCTACACCCGCACAAGGCTTCTGCTTTACAGTTTTTCACTTCTCGGTGAACTGACCCCGGGGGAAATAAAGCTCCTCTATGAGGCAACCTGCACCAGAAGATGCCACAGCCGTGATGTGATAGAGAGAACACCACGGACCGCAAAGGAATGGGAGGAGATAGTTGAAAGGATGTCAGAAAAGTCCTACATAAGAAGGCCTGTAAGGGAGAGCGTGGTTATATATCTACAGGAGAACTTCCTGAGCAATGTGCCCACAATGATATCTGACGAGCTCATGAGGTTTCTTAAAAGACACATGTGGCGGATGGACTTTGGCGAGGATGACCTCTACATAGACATAATATACATACCCCACAAACTGCGTGATGTTCTTCCCTACCTTGGCGTTAAAGAAGAGGTGTCCACAGACAGGACCATATTCCTTGTGTTTCTCAACACCCACCAGAGCGTGCTTCCAGACTGGAACCTTGCAAATCTCTCGGTCTTGATGTATAAAGGTAGAGAACTCAAGCCCGTGGAGTGGAATGTTTTTTACACAGACAGCAAGGGTCATCACAAAGAGGGGCTACTTTTCTTTCCACCGATAAGGGTAGAAGAGCTCAGTGGTTTTGAGGTTGTCATTGCTCCTCCTGGTTTAAAGAAAAGGCGGTTTTTCTGGCAACTGCCAATACCTGATTTTGAGGGAGATTATGAAAAGAAGCTTTAAGGGTATTGCGCTTGTTCTCTTCTTTATCCTCATAGGTATCTACGGCTGTTCGGAGAGGGAGTCTACCCCCACGCAGGAGCCAAAGAGGGCTGAGGAGTTCTCCCTTGAGCTATTTGATGGCACAACATTCACGCTTTCAGAGCACAGGGGAAAGCTCGTGGTGCTTAACTTCTGGGCATCCTGGTGTGGCCCGTGCAAGAGGGAGGCCCCCGAGCTTGAAAGGGCCTTCAGGAAGTACTCAAAGATGGGTGTGGTCTTCCTGGGTATTGCCACGCAGGATACAGAGGAGGATGCAAAAAAGTTCATAGAAAAGCACGGGCTTACCTTTCCCACAGGACTTGACAGAGACCAGAAGATAACAGACCTTTACGGCGTTATGGGTGTGCCAACCACATTTATAATAGACAGAGAGGGCATTATAAGATACACCCACCTTGGCGCTGTTACAGAGGAACTCCTTAAAGATGAGCTGGAAAAGCTTCTTTAACACCTGCTGGGCTCTTCCCGTGGTACTTGTGCTTGCAGGCACGATTCTGGTGGCACAGGGCTGTTCCGATGCTCGCAAGGGACGCAGGCTCATAGCTGTTGGAACAACTGCCCCGGGGTTCAGTCTCGAGCTCTTCGATGGCACCACCTGGACACTGCAGGCATACCGTGGAACCCCGGTTATCATATCTTTCATGGCGTCCTGGTGTCCCTGTTCGAACGAATCGGTGCCATTCCTTGAGGAGGCCTACCGAAGGTACCATCCCAGTGGCACAGAGTTTCTTCTAATCGGCATACAGGACAGTGCGGAAAACTTCAGGGAGTTTTTAAGGGAAAGGGGGGTGTCCATTCCCGCAGGTTATGACACAGATGGCTCCATTTCCACTCTCTACGGGGTGGATGCTCCACCTGTAACGGTGTTTGTGGATGGAGAGCAGAAGGTAAAACGCGTCTACTTTGGTAACATAAAAGAGGTTGGCCAGCTCTACTATGACTGGATAGAAGAGGTACTCCGATGATGGAGCTTACCCCTCTGGAGGCCCTCTGGGGTGGTTTTGCCACCTTCTGGAGCATATGGCAGGCCTGCATAATGCAGATAACCCCGTTCTTTATCGCATTCATGGCCTCTCTGTTTCTCATAGGTGCTGAAAGAAGGGCACCCGCAAGGGAGTTTCTACTGCCAGTGCTGTTTTTCGTTCTGGGTTTTGCCATATCCTTCTCTCTCATGCATTCTCCGCTATTTATGGCGGTAAATCCCGTACCCACAGCCATACTCAAGAGGGCAGGTGGTGTGTACATACTCGTAACAGGGGTGTTTCTGTTTTCAAGGGCGGTCCACCTTGTCAAGGACTGGCTTTACTGGCCTGGCGGGTTTCTGCTGGGTGTGGCCTTTGGCATAGTATACATGCCCTGCATAAGCCCATCCCTCTCCAAGATATTCACCATAGCCATGCAACCCGAGAGCATGAAGACAGGGCTTTTTCTGTCTTTTCTCTACGCAACAGGACTTGGCATCTCCCTTACGATTGCAGGGCTTATGGTAATAGGCATTATCAACTCAACAGGGGCATACAGAAGACACAACACCACACTCAGAAGATTCTTTTCTTTCCTTCTTGTGGTGCTGGGGCTTTTGAACATAACGGGATATATGATATACTACAAGTCACTCATACTAAAGCCCTTTATAAAGTAGAGGATGGATTCAGGCGAAAGAAACAGAGAGATAAAATCCCCACCTGGTCTCAAAAAGAAGATATTCGGCAGTGTGCTCTTCTTTATAGGCGGGCTTAACATAGTGTTCTCGGTTAAGGCGGGCATAAGTGTGGACCCCTTCCATGTGGTTGTCCTCATACTGGGCTCTCTTATATTTCTTTACGGTGCTGTGGAGGGTATGAGGGGTTAGTCCACATCCCTGTAGATAATCCTTCTTGTAAACCCTGTGAAGGGCTGGTTGTCTATTTCCATGTAGGGATCCGGGCCAAAGAAGTTAAGCCTTTCGCCCTTCTGCACGGGGTTGAGCAGTATGTCCCTGCCCCTTGAAAAGAGTATCCTGTTTTCACATATGGACCCGAAAAAGTAGTCCTTCTTTGAGGGATACTTGTCTGCCTCTGATATATCCACTGGCACCCATCCCTTCCCTGGTATGAAGAACTTTGCCCAGCAGTGGTATCCTCCCTCTACCTCCACGGGTTTCGTGGCGGTTGGCTTCAGTGGAAAGCCCATCTCAAAGACCACCGGTATACCCTGCATGTGCATGAGCGATGTAAAAAATGAGTGAAAGTCGGTACAGTTGCCCGTGCCCTTCTTTCCGCCACTTATCGCAAGACACACCCTCTGTACATCTCCCTTACCCCAGCCTGGTATCTTCTTGTTGTACTCCATGTTTTCAAGCACAAACTCGTATACCCTTCTTGCCCTCATGCCAGATGTCTTTGCATCACCCACGGCCATGCGGGAGAACCTTTCCACCTGGGGTGAGTGTATAACATACCTTGAGGGGCTTAGATACTGCTCGAATGTGCCCCTGTCGGGGATGCCGTCATCATCTGCAGTTACCTTTCTTATTATCTCGTGTCTTTCAACCACAAAGTCCATGCGAAATGTGAACGGCTCGGGCTTGAGCTCAAAATACACCATGCGGTTGCCC
>JALUQR010000086.1 GCA_027017505.1 bacterium | reverse complement strand
TTCCATAAGTATAAGCCCTTTTATGCCGAACTCCCTTATGGTTCTTCTATCAAGCCTTTTCATCTGTTCTGCGTTTACAAGCTTCATAGTGGCTCTTTCCTTTCCACGACGGTTTCTGCCACTGCAAACTCTCCATCGTGTGAGAGGCTTACCAGTATGGAGAGCGCAGATGGCAAGCCCCTGACACTTACCACAGGTCTGCCCTTTTCTGTAAGGCGTATCTCCACATCCCTGTAAGGTAGAGCCCTGCCCAGTGCCTTAAAAAGGCTTGTCTTTACCGCAAACCTTACCGCAAGGTGTCTTTCTGGTGTGGGTTTTTTCATACAATAAGAAAGCTCTTCAGGGGTGAAGAGCCTGTCAAGAAACCTTCTGCCCCATCTGTTAAGTGCCTTCCTGAACTTTCCCACGCTTACTATCTCTATGCCCACACCCTCTATCATTCTCTACTGCTGTTTATAAGCCTTATCATGTCCCTGACTGCCTGTTCCATACCGCTGTAGATGCTTCTTGCCACGATACTGAACCCTATTGCGAACTCCTCTATCTCTTTTATCTTTGCCACCTCTTTTATGTTATGGTAGTCAAGCCCGTGGCCTGCGTGGACCTTAAGTCCCAGTCTTTTTGCAAGTATCACGCAGTCATGGAGTTTTCTCAGCTCTGCCCTTCTTTCTCCCTCTGTGGTGGCCTCTGCGTAGGGGCCTGTGTGTATCTCCACGCCATCTGCCCCTATCCTGTGGCACATCTTTACAACATCTGGCATGGCATCTATAAAGAGGTTTACCTGTATGCCAGCCTCCCTTAGTGTTGAAATGTAGCCACGCAGTGTTTCTCCATAGGTGCGCACATCGAGCCCGCCCTCTGTTGTGAGCTCCTCTCTCTTTTCGGGCACAAGGGTTACCATATCTGGTTTCACATCCAGTGCCATAGAGAGCATCTCCTGGGTGGGGGCCATCTCAAGGTTGAGTCTGGTTTTCACCAGTTTTCTTAAAAGTATGAGGTCTCTGTCCTGGATGTGGCGTCTGTCTTCTCTCAGGTGCACGGTTATGCCATCTGCACCCGCGTGTTCTGCAAGAAGGGCTGCCTCCACAGGGTCAGGCTCCCTTGCAAGCCTTGCCTGCCTGAGGGTGGCCACATGGTCCACATTAACGGTAAGTCTTGCCATCCTGTCTCTTCACCCCTTGTGTTTTTGGTTTAACCAAGCTCTTTTTTTATAACATCTGCAAGCTGTTGTGCAAGTGCTTTTATAACATCCTCCTTCTCACCCTCAACAGTAACCCTTGCAACAGGCTCTGTGCCAGAGTATCTCACAAACACCCTTCCCCTTCCATCAAGGCTATTTTCTATATCCCTGAGGGTCTGTCTTACGCTGGGTATATCGTCCAGTGGTCTCTTCTCTCTGACCCTTACATTTACGAGCACCTGCGGGTAGTGTGTCATAATACTTGCCAGTTCTGAAAGTGGCTTTCCCTCTTTTATCATTATGGAGAGTATCTGCATTGCGGTTATTATACCATCGCCTGTGGTGGTGTGTTCGAAGAACACTATGTGGCCTGACTGTTCTCCGCCCAGGTTGTATCCACCGCGTAGCATCTCCTCCACCACATATCTGTCTCCAACCTGTGTTCTCACAACCCTTCCGCCTGCACGCTCAACCGCCTCATCAAGCCCTGTGTTACTCATTACAGTTGCAACCACGGTGTTGTCCTTAAGGGTTCCCTCTTTTATCATCGCTGTGGCACATATTGCAAGGATGTGGTCTCCATTCACTATGTTACCCTTTTCATCAACCAGTATGCATCTGTCGCCATCGCCATCGAAGGCAATACCTATGTGAGCGTTCTGTCTGAGCACCTCTTCTTTAAGACCTTCGGGATGAAGGGAGCCACACCCTTTGTTTATATTCACCCCGTTGGGACTTACCCCCAAGGAGACCACCTCTGCGCCGAGTTCATAGAATGCCTCTGGTGCAGCCCTGTAGGTTGCACCATTGGCACAGTCAACCACTATCTTGAGCCCGTCAAGTGTGAGTTCCTTTGGGAAGGTGTTCTTCACAAACACCACATATCTGCCCACCGCATCGTCTATCCTGTAGGCCTTACCCACCTCATCTGCAGAGGGCCTGAGCTCTGGCTTTCCATCCTCATCGAGCACAAACCCCTCTATCTCGAGCTCCAGCTCATCGGGCAGTTTGAAGCCATCGCTTGAGAAGAGCTTTATGCCGTTATCCTGATACGGGTTGTGTGACGCAGAGATTACCACCCCTGCATCCGCCCTCATGCTGGAGGTAAGAAAGGCTATTGCGGGTGTGGGTATGGGGCCTGCAAGGAGCACATCCACACCCATGGAGCATATGCCTGCTGTAAGGGCATACTCGAATATGTAGCCTGAAAGGCGTGTGTCCTTGCCTATGAGTATGCGGTGTCTTCTTGGCTCCTTTTTGAATATGTGTGCTATGGCCCTGCCGAGCCTCAGGGTGGTATCCGCTGTCATGGGCTCAACATTTGCCACCCCTCTTATACCGTCTGTTCCAAAAAGCCTCTTCTCTGTGCTCATCTCTTTTCATCATCCTTTCTTACCTTTATGTGTACCACCACTATGTCGGGATTTACCTCCCGTATGGCACCATCTCTGGGTTCTATCATAACGGGTATGGATGTGGTAACCCCTATCTTGGATACATCGAGCCTTCTTGTGTAGACCTGTTTGAGCTTTTCCACATCCCTTTTAAGCCCTGTAACCTGTACCACCTCTGGTTCCACGGTTACGGCCTCTATGCGCACGCCTGGAGGAGGGCTACCCTCAAGCCTTACCTTAACTGGCATGGCCACTGTAACGAGTCTTTCAAGCTCTATGTAGACCGTCTGTGGCCTTACCCTTATGACCTCCACCCCGCCAGGTGCCTTTATGTCCTGGGGGAACACCCTGTATTTGTTTATACCCTCGTGTGCCTTGCTGAGGTCTATTGCAAGTTTTATCTCTGATGGAGATAGATTATTCGTAAACATCTTCGGGCCTGCAACAATCACCTCCACATCCTCTGGGGAGCTTCTTGTAACCACCATATTCTGCGGTATACCCTTGAATCTGAGTGGCACCAGAAGCCCCATCTCTGTAACCTTCTCTCCCACCACGAGAAACCAAAGCGCGGTGGAGAAGGCCAGGGCGAGAAGCTTAAGTCCCAGGTTTCTTGTAAGAAGCCCCTTGAACCATTCCGCCCTGTTCACGATCTTGCCCTCCAGGGCACAAACACCTTCCTGGGTTTTTCTTTTATAACAATTTCTTTAAGCCTTGAAAACACCCTTGCTGGCTCCACGCCGAACTCTATGGTGCCATCAACCACTATGGATATATCTCCTGTCTTCTCGGAGACCACAACTATTATGGCATCGGTCTCTTCGGACAGCCCTATGGCAGCACGGTGTCTTGTGCCCAGGGGTTTGGTGAGCTCCTTTTCCGTAAGGGGCAGTATACAGCCCGCCTTGGCTATCCTTCCACCCCTTATGACAACAGCCCCGTCATGAAGGGAAGAGCCAGGGTTGAATATGGTAAGAAGAAGTTCCCTTGAGACCTCACCATCTATATCCACACCTGTATCAAGGAAGTCCCTCAGATCCATGCCCCTCTCTATAACTATTATTCCACCCATCTTTGCAGTTGACATGGATATGGTTGCCCTTGCAATCTCATCGAGTATGCGTTCTTCAGAATGCGTGGTGTCCCTGTTTGTAAAGGGTCTACCCATCTGAACGAGTGCCCTTCTTATATCCTGCTGGAAGACCACTATGATTATTATGACTATGGATGCAAGGAAGTTGTTGAGTATCCAGTGAAGTGTGAGAAGCTCCATCCTCTTTGAGATGAAGTATATGAGCACTATCACCCCGAGTCCCCAGAGCATTCTTTCTGCCCTGGTGCCCCTTACGAGCACCATTATCCAGTAAAGGAGCACCGCTACTATGAGTATGTCCAGTATGTCTGCAAAGCCTGGAAGCGTCATACACCCACCACGCGTATGTGGTCTATCATCCTTACCGCATCTGTCAGCTCTTCCACATCGTGCACCCTCACGATACTCGCACCGTTCATTATGGCGACACACACTGTGGCAATGGTGCCATAAAGGCGCTCCTGGATGTCCCTGCCCAGAAGCCTTCCTATAAAGGACTTTCTCGATGTACCCACCAGTATGGGTCTGCCAAGGGTTTTAAGCTCGCCAAGCCTTTTAAGAATCTCAAGGTTTCCATCCACATCCTTTGCAAACCCTATACCAGGGTCTATGGCTATCCTCTCACGCTCTATGCCACACTTAACGAGTGTATCGAGCCTTTCTGCCAGATACCATGTGAGCTCACCCATCAGGTCTTCGTAGTCTGTCATTGACTGCATTGTCTGGGGTGTGCCCCTCATGTGCATGATTATGGCACCTGCGGAATGGGTTCTGACCACATCTATCATGCGTTCATCCCTTGTCATGGCACTTATATCGTTTACAAACTCTGCACCACATTCAAGTGCCCTTTCTGCAACCGCAGGTTTCGTGGTATCCACGGATACAGCTATACCCCTTTTTGCAAGCTCCTCCACAACGGGCACCACCCTTTTTATCTCCTCCTCTTCTGGC
>JALUQR010000085.1 GCA_027017505.1 bacterium | reverse complement strand
AGTTTTTCCAACACGCTTTCAGAAGAAACCTTCTTGCAGATTTCTCAGATTTTACAATAACTTCAAACGACTTTATGTCCATACCACCATTCTATTATGGTGGCAAATCTTTTACAATCACCAAACCCATTGTTCCAAATATGATGGAGAACAATATTTATGAGATTGGAAACCCCCTACACATGCACATAGAGCATCTCACACTCTTTTCTTACCTCTTCAATACTGTGTGTTTCACCTGGCTCAACAACAAGCACCGTGCCAGCTTCAAGCTCAACCGCTCTGTTATCCACAACAAAGAGTATACTGCCCCGTATGATGTAAAATATCTCGTACATATCCCTGTGGCTGTGGGTTGAGACCCTGCTTCCAGCAGGAAGCACTATGTGGCTTAATGCCCTGAGTGTGCCCACATCCCTGAGTAGCACCTGTTTTTCAAGTGCAGGGTCATGGCTTACTGGCTCAGGGGGTGTTTCCGAAAGTTTTGAAATCTTCATCTTACCGCTCCTACAGATGATTCGGTGCGGGAAGGCCTCCGGGGTTTCACCCTTCAACCACCTTTATGTAGAGCTTTCTGGTCCTCGGGCCATCAAACTCAACAAAGTACACACCCTGCCATGTGCCGAGAAGTGGTGCACCATCTTTTACGATGAGTGTCTGCGAGGGCCCTATAAGCGAGCTCTTTATGTGGCTGTCCGAGTTGCCCTCCATGTGGGTGTATGCAGGGTCGTCGTGCTCCACAAGGGTTGAAAGCTTTCTGTCTATATCAGCCACAACAGAGGGGTCTGCATTTTCGTTTATGGTGATACCTGCGGTTGTGTGGGGACAGTAGACCACCACAATACCCTCTGAAACACCACTCTTTCTTACCCCGTCCCTTACAAGGCCAGTGATGTCCACAAACTCGCATCTTTTTGTGGTCCTTATGGTGAACTCCCGGGTCATACCTTTTTAAGTATCAGAACAGAGTGGTTTTGTCAAAACCCAGGTGTTGGGGATTGACACAGAGGGGCGGATAATGTTAATAATATTATACCTGAGTGGGGCTGTAGCTCAGTTGGGAGAGCGCAAGGCTGGCAGTCTTGAGGTCGAGGGTTCGATCCCCTCCAGCTCCACCATCCCTGCCTGATAATTACAGGCTCTGGAATAATACCGTAGTAAATAAAAAAACGGGTGCCCCCTTTGCAGGGCAACCCTTTTTGAAAGGATGGTAAGGGGTTTTCTTCAACCCGGGAGGCTATGTTACACCGTGCTGGTTGAAAAAGGGGGTGTACTTTTTATCTGTTCCCATTATGTGGTTTTTAAGCCAGTTACTCAGAAAGCTCATCACCTTTATGGATAGTCCTATACTGCCTGCGTCAAACTCCTTTCTGAACCTTTCCACCTCCTCCACAAATGCCCTGTGCTCTGCAATATGCTGTTGGGCATCTGCATAGTGGTATTTTTTGAAGTAGCTTTCCTCTGTGCCAAAGTGCATGACCGCATAGTTTGAAAGCTCCTTTATGATGGAGCCGATTACATCTCTGCCCTTTCCGTCCCGCATGGCTTCATTAAGGGAGTTTATAAGGTCTACAAGCCTTCTGTGCTGATTGTCAAATATACTCACCTTCACACTCAGGCTGTCATCCCACTCTATAAGTGCCATACAAAGACCCTCCTTTCCTGGATGAACTACACTCTAATTCTTCGGCCAGAGGAAAAAATACTTTAAAAAATCACCACAGAAGGGTTGACAGAGAAACCTTACGGTGCTATTATAAGTTTAAACTTAAAATTATATTTGGACTTGGAGCCTTTTAGATGAAAACCCCCGAGGTACTTGCCAGAATAGACATCCCACGGCACAAGCTCTATTATCTCGAGCAGAAGGGCTACATAACGCCCAGAAAGATAGTGGTGGGTGAGAAGACCTTCAGGGACTACAGCGAAGAGGATGTGCGAAAGATAGAGTGCATATGGAAGTATCTAAAAAAGGGCTTCAAGTACAAGATAGCCTACGAGAAGGCAATGGAGGAACTATCAAACCCCCAGATGGAGCTTTTAAAGGACAGGTAACAACCTGAAGAGTGCGGAAACCCATGGGTGCTCCCTTACGCAGAAGAGCTCTTTCACAAAAAGACAGGCTTCTTGCCATATACGAAGACCCATCTTCACATCCTCGAAGCTCTGACTGGCGCTGGCAGATAAGGCACAGGATAACCTCCTTCGATGTGCTCAAAAGGCTGATTGAGCTAACACCTGAAGAAAAAGAGGGCTTCAGAAAGGCCAAGGGCAGACTCGCCATGGCAATAACCCCGTACTTCTTCTCCCTTATTGACAGAAAAGACCCCAACTGCCCCATAAGAAAACAGGCAATACCGAGAATAGAGGAACTCACGGTCTCTCCCGAGGAGCGAATAGACCCCTGCGGTGAGGACTCAAACTCACCTGTAAACGGGCTCGTGCATCGCTACCCCGACAGAGCGCTCCTTATAATCACAGACTCCTGTGCCATGTACTGCAGGTACTGCACACGCAACCGCATGGTTGGCGATGAAAAACCACCCATGAGTAGCGAACAGTTCGAAAAGGTCTGTGACTACATACGCTCAAACAGAAACATAAGGGATGTGCTGATCTCAGGCGGAGACCCCCTGATGATAACCACACGCAGGCTCGAATACTACATAAAACGCATACGCTCCATACCACATGTGGAAATCATACGCATAGGCACACGCGTGCCCGTAACACTTCCCATGAGGATAGACGAAGAGCTCATAAAGATGCTCAGAAAATACCACCCCCTGTTTATGAGCATACACTTCTCACATCCAAAGGAAATAACAGAAGAGGTAAAACGGGCATGCAACATGCTTGCAGATGCAGGCATACCCCTGGGAAGCCAGACGGTGCTACTGAGAGGCATAAACGACAATGTGGAGACCATGAAAAAGCTCTTCCACGAACTTCTAAAAATAAGGGTGCGCCCCTACTACCTCTACCAGTGTGACCCTGCCCTGGGCACCTCCCACTTCAGAACCTCCATATCCACGGGCATAAAGATAATAGAGGGACTCCGCGGACACACAACAGGCTACGCGGTGCCCACATTCGTTATAGATGCACCAGGTGGCGGGGGAAAGATACCCGTTGGCCCAGACTATGTGGTGAAACGCACAGACAGGGCTGTGGTGCTAAGAAACTACGAGGGCAAACTCTTCGAATACATAGAGCCACCCGCAGGCAAGGAAACTTCTTGACTAACCCATCCCAAGCTGTTATCCTTCTTTAACCATGCTTGAGGAACTTCTGAAAATCCTCTACGAAAGGTCTTTCCGGTATGACCCTGACCATGGGTTCCTGCTCTCATCCGGCAGAAAAAGCGACATATACATAGACGCAAAGAAGACCCTTCTTAGCCCCGATGGACTGCTCCTTACTGGCAGGGTCTTCTTCGAGCACCTCAGGGGGGAAAAAATCCAGGGCATCGGCGGGCTCACCATGGGAGCAGACCCCATAGCCTATGCAACAGCCCTGGTGAGTGCCATCGAGGGCAGACCCCTGGGGGTCTTCATAGTGAGAAAGGAGCCCAAAAAACACGGCACAAAACAGACCGTTGAGACAGCCCTTCCACAGGGTGCCACGGTGGTTGTGGTGGACGATGTGGTAACCACAGGAGCATCCACCATAAGGGCAGTAGAGGAGGCAAGGGGCGCAGGTCTTAAGGTGCTCAGGGCAGTCGCACTGGTAGACAGAGAAGAGGGTGGCAGGGAAAATATAGAAAAACACTGCCCCTTTGACGCAATATTCACAAGAAAGGACTTCTTAAGACTATGGAAGAAAAAACACTGAACACCAGAAGACTCAAACCCTTCGAGCGCATAATCTTCCCCCTTGATGTGGCAGACGCGGACAGGGCAATGGAGTATGTGAGGCTTCTCAGAGATACGGTGGGGGTATTCAAGGTTGGCCTTGAGCTATTTGTTGCCTGCGGGCCAGAGATAATAAAAAGAATACAGGATGAGGCACCCTCACAGAAGGTCTTCCTGGATATAAAGTTCCACGACATACCCGAAACGGTAAAAAGGGCCATGCAGGTGTGTTCCACACTGGGTGTGGACTTTGTTACAATCCACACAAGCGAGGGTAGCAGGGCACTTCAGAGCGTTGCCCAGCACAAGGGCAGTATAAAGGTGCTCGGTATCACAGTGCTCACAAGCATGTCAAGGGAAGACCTCAAGGAAATAGGCATAGATGTGCACCTTGCAGAACCAGAAAAACTGGTTCTTAAGAGGGCAGAGCTTGCCAAGAGGGCAGGCCTTGACGGCATAGTGTGCTCAGGGCTTGAGGTATCAAAGGTAAAGGAAAAACTGGGCGAGGAGTTCCTGGTGGTAACACCCGGCATAAGACCGCTTGACAGAACCATACCCCAGGACGACCAGAAACGCATAGTAACACCCTTCGACGCAATAGTAAACGGGGCTGACTACATAGTGGTGGGCAGACCCATAAGGGACGCACAGGAGCCCAGAAAGATAGCCCACCTCATCGCAGAGGAAATACAAAAAGCCGAAGACTACAGATTAACCCACAAAATTCACTAAAATTACACCAATTGCTTAATAATATCAATAAAAAGTT
>JALUQR010000084.1 GCA_027017505.1 bacterium | reverse complement strand
GTTATTTCATAGTGTTTCGTAAGAGGGTTCTCGGGTCAGATGTTTTCAGGAAATTCTGGGAAGATGTTACCGTAAAACAGAAGAAAGAAGAAATTATAAAAGAATATGAAGTGGGTCTTTCCCAGGTTTTAATAAACAACGGTTTTCGTGCCAGAGCTTATATCTCCTTACGCCCTTCTATTATAAAATTATTGGCTGGTGGCACAATAATAATTAATTTTAAAAAAATATTTAATGATAAGTCATGGATCAGATTCATAATAAGGTATCGTGCTGACGAATGAAAAAAGCTGAATGCTACCGTAATTTTTTGGAATCAGCTGATAAAAGAGCATAAGATGCCATTCATGAAAATTGTCCTTCTCAGAGATACTCCACCCGGAATAAGAGTCAAATCATGGGAAGATGTTATAAAACAGTATACAGCCTATGATGTTGAACTGATTAAAAGGCATCTCGAACGAATGTGCCCAAAAAGTAATTCAAAATAACACAGGGCTTTCAAAAACCATGATTACGCAGAAAAAAACAATTTCCATAATCACACCAACATATAACCACGAGAGATTTGTTGCCCAGTGTATAGAGAGTGTTCTTGGTCAAGACTACACAAACTGGGAAATGATTATTATAGACGATGGTTCCACCGATAATACACCGAATATTATAAAGCGTTATACAACAGATAAGCGTATAAAATATGTGCGCCAGGAACACAGGGGTATAGATTATCTCTGCGATTCCTACAACAAGGCCCTATCCCTGTCAGAAGGAGAATACATAGCCATATGCGAGGGGGACGACTGGTGGCCACCATATAAGCTCACAATACAGTTAGAAGACCTTGAGAAAAACAGAGATGCTGTAATGAGTTACGGTTATACTTATGTGGTCTCTATTGATGGTGAATTAGAGGATTTTATTCCTCAAAAGGGTATTCCCCTATCTGCGAGGGAGAATAATCCCGTTGGAAAGGCAGCGTTATATATGATGACCCCCTGGTATTTTACTTTTGCCTTTCCTGTGTCGGTTGTAATTCGCAAAACTGCGCTTGAGGAAATAGGAGGGTTTCAAAGGTTACCGTATATACCTATCGTGGATTATCCAACTTTTTTACAGCTAACATTGAAAGGTAGATTTGTATTTAACGAGAAGGTCCTGGGCTTCTGGCGCAGACATCCAGAGTCGACCACGAAAAAGAAGATTTATCTTATCCTCAAAGGAGTTTATGAATACATGCAGATATTTCTTAAAGAGAACAGAAACAAACTCAATGTAGAGGATAAAGAGCTTGAAAGGATATTTAGAAAATGGGATGACTTCAAGGCAATACAGCACTTTCTTGCAGGCGCATATTGCCTTAACAAAAATAGATGGGATAAAGCTATCAGGAGCTTCAGAGAGGGCCTCTCCTTGTCAAAAGGATTTACAGAAAAGAGCGCCCTCCTTGTGGGTATTGTTTTTGCCCATCTTCATTTAAGAATAGATCCTCTATTGCGACTTTTTGGTTATGGAAGTGTAAATAAAATACTCGATAAGGCCATGATAATAGATAAAGACTCCATAGATAAAGAACTGGCAGGAGAGAAAACATAAAATATGGTTAAAAAAAAACCTTCTGTGGTTATAGTGATTGTAAACTGGAACTCATGTGATGACACAATAAATTGTATCGAGTCGCTGAAAAAAGTCACCTATCCCGAGTATGAGGTCGTAATAGTTGACAACGGGTCAACCGATGGTTCAGAAAAGGTCTTAAGAGGGAGATTTCCAGAGCTCACCCTGATACAGACAGGCCATAACCTTGGTTTTGCAGGGGGAGTGAATGCGGGCATAAAATACGCCCTGAAGAAAGGGGCAGATTACATACTCCTTCTCAATAACGATACGGTGGTTGCCCCTGATTTTCTGGAAGAACTCGTAAAGGTGGCCGAAAGAGACGAAAAGGCAGGTATACTGTGTTCAAAAATATACTTCTATAACAGGCCTGATAGAATATGGTACGCAGGGGCTACATTCCACAGCCTCATGGGGTTGACAGTGCTCGTAGGATATGAAAGAAAGGATAATGAAAAGTTCAACACCATAAAAGAAACAGAACCCACAGGATGTTCCATGTTACTTAAGAGAGAGGTCTGCGAGAAGATAGGACTCTTCGATGAACAATACTTCTGCTATTACGAAGACATGGATTTTGGAATGCGTGCAAAAAGAGCAGGCTTTAAGACCCTGTATGTGCCATCCTCAAAGGTGTGGCACAAAATAGGCGTGACCACAAGGGGCTCGCTGGGAATGATATACTACCTCGTGCGAAATAGCATGAAGTTTGCGGATACCTATTATCCATTGCCATGGTTTGTAAGACACATAAGGTACGGGCTCATTGTGGCGGTCTACACCATGTATGTTACCGTTACACAGAGACAGAAACTCAAGGGTATGAAACGAATATATCAGGCAGTGAGGGACTACTTCAATGGCAGATTCGGCGAGCTCAGGGAAAAATGAGACACGAAAAATACTCGTTACAGGAGGAGCAGGCTTTATAGGCTCCAACCTGGTGGATGGATACATAAGGTGTGGCTACGAGGTTGTTGTGGTTGATAACCTCTCAACAGGAAGAAAAACCAACCTCAACCCGCAGGCACGATTCTACAATGTGGATGTACGCTCTGACGAGCTTAAAGATATAATCCTTGAGGAAAAACCAGATGTGATAAACCACCACGCTGCACAGACATCTGTGCCAGACTCCGTCAGTAACCCTCTATTTGATGCAGATGTAAACATAATGGGAATTCTCAATATACTTGAATCAGCAAAAGAGGCTGGCACAAGAAAGATAATATTCGCATCCACAGGCGGGGCCATATATGGTGAGGCATCAAGCTATCCAACAGCTGAAGAAGAACCCCTCAAACCCATCTCACCATATGGAATAAGCAAGGCCACATCGGAACACTACCTTGAGTTCTACAGCTATCAGTATGGAATAGGCTACACGGTTCTGAGATACTCCAATATCTACGGACCTCGACAGATTCCTCACGGTGAGGCAGGGGTTGTTGCCATATTCATTGACAACATACTCAATGGCAGGATGTCCACCATATATTGCTATCCTGACGAACCAGAGGGTATGACAAGGGATTACTGCTATGTGGAGGATGTCGTAAGTGCCAACATGATTGCCACAGAAAAAGATGTGTGCGGAATATTCAACATAGGAACATCCATACCAACAACAACACAAAAACTGTATGACCTGATTTTAAGCATCGCAGAGAAAAAAAGGGGTAATGTTGACAGTTCTCTGAAGAACCCCCTCAGGAAGCCCGCAAGGGCAGGAGACCTTAAAAAAAGCCTTCTCTCCATTGAGAGGGCAAAGAGGGAGCTTGGCTGGACTCCCCGTGTGGGGCTTGAAGAGGGAATAGAAAGAACGCTTGAATGGGCACTCTCTTTGAAATAAATAAAGCTCTCTTTTGAGTTCTAACCTTATGGGTGTATCCACCAGGGTCAGACCTGCAGGTATACCGTGGGCAGAGTTTTCTGGCATAGCCCTTAGAGATAGCACATCAAGTGCCAGGCTCATCCAGCGTGGCAGGAAGTCTTCCTGGAAGAAGACCTCTGGCCAGGTGCTCTCTGTACTGACAGATACTGTGCAGACAGGTGTCAGATGAGGATATGCTTCGTTACAGAATACTACCATCCCCATGTGGGTGGGGCAGAAAGGCTCTTTCAGAACCTTGCAGAAGGGCTTGTAAAAAGAGGGCATCACTGCGATGTGGTCACGGTGAGGCTTTCTGGAACCCCGCGGGAAGAGGTCATAGGTGGTGTGCACATCCACAGGGTGGGTGTGCCCAGAAGAGGGGATAGATACTGGTTCACCCTGTTTGCCATACCAACTGCCTGGAAGTATATAAAAAAGGCAGATATTGTGCAGACCGCCACATACAACGGTGCACTGCCTGCATGGTGTGTTGCAAGGATTCTTGGAAAACCATCGGTGCTCTTTATCCACGAGGTTATAGGCAGAAGATGGCATCTTCTGGACATAGGCCCCCTTATGGCAAGGGCATACCAGGCCTTTGAGAGCCTTGTGCTCTCACTGCCATTCGATGCCTGCATGTGCAACTCACAGAGCACACTTGAGGATGCAAAAAACTGGGGAATAAACGAAGACAGATTATCATTTGCCTATCCTGGAATAGATTACGCCCTCTTTGACCCTTCAAAGAACGGAAAGAAGATAGAGGAAATAAGAAAACACCTTGCCCTGCAGAACAGATTCGTCTACACCTACTTCGGAAGGCCAGGGTTCACAAAGGGTGTGGACTATCTTGTAAAGGCTATACCGCTTATAAAGCAAAGGGTTCCTGATTCTACTGCCCTTCTTATACTGTCAAAAAGACCCGAAAAAGGGTTTAAAAGGGTGCTCACACTTATAGATGAGCTGGCGCTTAAGAAGGGAGAAGATGTGCTCCTTATAGACCCACTGCCAGTAGAGGAACTGCCCTATTACATAAAGGCAAGCGATTGTGTGGTGGTACCCTCGCTTACCGAGGGTTTCGGGTTTACCTGCGTTGAGGCCTGCACCATGGGTGTGCCTGTGGTGGTTACCCGGGCGGGCTCACTGCCAGAGGTGGTTCATGGCAGGTTCGTTGTGGTGGAGCCAGCAGATCCGCAGGCACTCGCAGAGGGTGTGGAAAAGGTATACCGCAGAGAGTATAATGTTTCACAGAAAAAGCTCTTTCTGTGGGACCACATGGTGTCTGCACACATAGAACTTTACGAAAGGATACTCAAAAAGAGACAATGAGGGGAAAACACCTTCATGCGATAATACTTGCAGGCGGAAGTGGCACCAGGTTCTGGCCACTTTCACGGCTTGAAAGCCCCAAACAGCTTCTGAAGCTTACAGGTGAGGAGAGCCTTCTTGAGCTTACAATCAAAAGGCTAACCCCGCTCATACCCCTTGAGAGGGTTCACATCGTTACCAACCCCTCCCAGGAGGAGTCCATAAGGCTTTACCTTCTGGACAGGCGGTTTGCAACCTTACCGCAGTTTATAATAGAACCCTTTGGCAGAAACACCGCCCCTGCAATAGGGCTTTCTGCGGTAAGGCTTACTGAGTCAGGGGAAGACCCCACAATGGTTGTGCTTCCCTCAGACCACATGGTGAAAAGACCATCCACACTGAGAAGGCTTATAAGGGTGGCATCAAGGGTTGCAGAAGAGGGCTGGCTCGTTACATTTGGTGTGAGACCAGCCTGCCCTGAAACAGGCTACGGCTATATAAAAATAGCCAGCGAGAAGATTGCAAATATAAACGGGGTTGAGGTAAAAAGGGTTGCAAGATTTGTGGAAAAGCCAGATGTCAGGAGGGCAAGGCGCTACATAAAAGATGGCTCCTATTACTGGAACAGCGGTATATTCGTCTGGAAGGCATCAGCCATTGTTGAGGCCATAAGGAATCATCTGCCCGCCCTGTATCGTATGCTCATGCGTATAAGGGATGGTGGTAGCATGGAGGATGTATACACAAAGATTGAACCCGTCTCCATAGATACTGGAGTGCTTGAGAGGGCACGGAATGTAGCCCTCATAGAGGCTGATTTTGGCTGGTCTGATGTGGGCTCGTGGAGCTCACTTGAGTGTGTGTTCAGGCCAGATGAGAGGGGCAACATCATAAAGGGAAGGGTGGTTGATGTGGACAGCAAAAACTCCTTTATAATTGCGCAGGACCGCCTTGTTGCAACCATAGGGCTTGAGGACATCATCGTTGCGGACACCCCCGATGCAACCCTTGTATGCAGAAAGGACAGGGCACAGGATGTAAAAAAGGTGGTGGAGATACTGAAAAGCGGTGGCTACAGGGAGTTCCAGATACATCGAACGGTGGAGCGCCCCTGGGGCAGTTACACAGTGCTCGAACAGGGAGATGGATACAAGATAAAAAAGATAAGGGTGGAGCCGTCAAAAAGACTGAGCCTGCAACTCCACAAAAAGAGAAGCGAACACTGGATAGTGCTCTCAGGAAGGGCAAGGATACAGCGTGGTGAAGAGGTGATGGAGATAGGTGCCAACCAGAGCACCTACATACCAAAGGGTGTTAAACACAGGCTTGAGAATCCATCCCCCACAGAGCCACTTGAGATTATAGAGGTTCAGGCAGGCAGTTATGTGGAAGAGGACGACATAGAGAGATTTGATGACGACTTTCAGAGAGAATAATGACTGGCAAGGGTATAGACATAGTTGAGGTGGTTCGCATCAGAAAGGCGTGCCAGAGAAGGGGGTTTCTCAAGAGGGTCTTTACAGAGGGTGAGCTCAGAAGGGCCTCCCGGGGTCAGTTCTATGCAGGGCTTGCAAGAAGATTCGCCCTCAAGGAGGCACTGTTTAAGGCCCTGGGCACAGGACCTGGCAGTACCATAACATGGAAGGATGTGGAGTTTGTGGATGTGGAAGAGGGTTGTGGTATCCCAAACCTGTCCAGTAAAGCCAGAAGACTCATTGGCGGTAGAAGAATACTCTACAGCTCCTCCCACTCCCAGGGGCTTGCCATAGCGGTGGTGGTTGTGGAATGAAAGGCCCTCCACAGTTTACAGAACAGAGGGGTCTAAAAACCACCTGAGTGCAAACACCCCTTCAACCTCTTCAAGGCACATAACAGAGGCAGGCATAAAGTTTATCCTTCCGCCATCTGCTCTTACAGAGAGCAGTGCCTTTGCAAGTTTCTCCATGTGTGGAAGGTGTCCCACAAGCATCACAGAGCGGTTTTCACCCTTAAGGCGTGTATGCCACAGCTCTGGCCCATCGTCTGGCAGGAGCCCGTCTGTTTCGGTGATCTTCTGTGGTTTGAGCCCTTCTGCAAGCACAAGGGCTGTCTGGTGGGCCCTTTTTTTGGGGCTGTGGTAGATAACATCCACACGGATTTTTCCCTTGAGAAACTCTGCGATTTTTCCTGCCTCCTTCAAGCCTTCTTCTGAAAGCCCCCTCTGTGGGTCCTTTTCAGCAGGCAGTGCGGTTGCGTGTCTTACAAGGTATATGCTCATACTCTATCCACCACCTTTCAGTAAATACTCCACAGATGCGACTGCCACTTCTATGACATTTCTCTCGCCCATGCGCAGTGCCCTCTCTGTGATACTGCCGTGGCGTGCACGGTTTATAACCCCTGTTACGCATCCTCCTTCAAGTCCCATGGATGCTGTCATTGTAAGCAGTGTGGCTGATTCCATCTCATAGTTGAGCACCCCCAGGGCCTGCCACTCCTTAGTTGCACCCCTTAGAGCGCGTATTACATATTTTCTGTACGAGTCTGTTCGTTCCTCACCTGGATAGAAGGTGTCAGAGGATGCGGTAACACCCACATGATAGTCTATGCCGAGCTTTCTTGCACCCTCTATAAGGGCGCACACTATTGTGTGGTGTGCGACAGCAGGGAACTCCACTGGTGCGTAGTGGCGCGATGCACCATCGAGGCGGACAGCTCCTGTGGTTATGACCACATCTCCTATGGCTATGTGTGGCTGTATGGCACCTGTGGTGCCCACGCGTATGAACCTTCTTACACCCAGGCTGGCAAGCTCTTCCACCGCAATGGATGTGGAAGGCCCGCCTATGCCCGTGCTTGTAACCACTATGTTTGCAAGAGGAGTTTCCGCAAGAAAACTTACAAACTCTCTTTTACGGGCAAGTGCCCTTTTCTTTCCACCATAGGTTTTCACCAGTGTGTCTGCTATGGACTCTGCCCTTTCAGGGTCTCCTGGAAGCAGGGCAAGCTCTGCGCCCTTTATGTCCCTTCTGGATATGTTTATGTGGTATTGTTTTGCCATGCACAGGCTCCTTCAGAACTCCTCGCCAATCTCCTTTTCGCCCAGTTCCTTGCGCATTGCGTCTATGGTGGTCTTGTAGTCCTCTGTGCCGAAGATACCAGAGCCAGAGACAAACACATCTGCTCCTGCATCGGAGACCTGTTTGATGTTGCCCACCTTTATACCGCCGTCCACCTCGAGTTCTGCCTCGGGGTTAAGCCTGTCTATAAGACGGCTCACCCGTTTTATCTTCTGTATGGTGGACTTTATGAACTCCTGGCCACTGAACCCTGGATGTACAGACATGACGAGCACCAGGTCCACGAGTTTTATATACGGCTCTATCTTTTTAACGGGTGTGTCAGGGTTAAGAGCAAGTCCTGCCCTTATGCCGAACTCTTTTATGGATGCAACGATTTCTTCCAGGTTTTCCACCGTCTCTATGTGCACCGTTATTATATCAGAGCCTGCCCTTGCAAAGGCTGATATAAAGTTCTGGGGGTTTTCTATCATGAGGTGCACATCCAGTGGCAGGCTTGTTGCCCTTCTTATGGCCTCCACCACGAAGGGGCCTATCGTAAGGTTTGGCACGAAGTGCCCGTCCATGATGTCCACATGCACATAGTCTGCCTTTGCCTCTTCGATGGCGCTGAGTTCAGCTGAAAGATTGGTGAAATCCGCAGAGAGTATTGAAGGTGCTATCTTTTTCATAAAGTAAATCCTCCGTTTTGTTTTTTAGCAGTAAAGGCTGTTTTTGCACGAAAGAACCTGTTCTTTTCTTGTGCCACTTCTGTATACGGTCACACCCTTGCATCCGAGCTCATAGGCAAGAAGATAGCTTTCCTCCACCTTTTCCGGTGGTGCATAGGGTGGAAGGTTTATGGTTTTGCTTACCGCATTGTCTGTATGGCGCTGGAATGCTGCCTGCATCTTTACATGAAGTTCTGGCTCTATGTCAAATGCGGTTACAAAGAGTTTTTTCACCTCTTCGGGCACATCGTCTCTCTGTTTTATATCACCACCTTTCGCAACATATTCCATAAGTTCTTCTGTGTAGAAACCCTCCTCCTGGGCCACCTTTCTGAAGAGGGGCACAATCTCGTTGAATGTTATTCCTCCAAGTATACGGCGCATGTAGCCCAGGGCAAAGTAGGGCTCTATTCCTGAAGAGCATCCTGCTATGATACTCAGTGTGCCTGTGGGGGCTATTGTTGTGGTGGTGGCATTTCTTACGGGTTTTACGCCCTCTTTGTCGAATATGCTTCCCTTTATGCAGGGAAAGGGCCCCCTCTTTTCTGCGAGTTCCTGTGAACTCTGCCAGGCGGTTCTGTTTATAAAACCCATGAGCTCTTCTGCGGTCTTCAGGCTTTCGTTACTTCCATAGGGTATGCCAAGTCTTACAAGAAGGTCTGCGAAGCCCATAATACCAAGGCCTATCTTTCTTGTGTTTTTGGTCATTTTTTCTATCTCTGGCAGTGGAAAGCGGTTCATGTCTATGACATTGTCGAGGAACCTTACCGCAAGTCTTACGGTGTTTTCCAGTTCCTGGTAGTCTATGGAGTAGCCTCCCTGGGGGTTTTTTCTGAGCATCATGTTGAGGTTTATGGAGCCCAGGTTGCAGGATTCATAGGGCAGAAGTGGCTGTTCTCCGCAGGGGTTTGTGGCCTCTATCATGCCGAGAAGGGGTGTCGGGTTGTGGCGGTTTATCCTGTCTATAAAGAGTATGCCTGGCTCACCACCCTTCCATGCGCATTCCACCATGAGCCTGAAGACCTCTTTTGCCCGTTTCTTTTCTGTTATAACGCCTGTGCGGGGGTTTATGAGGGGGTATTCCTCGTCCTTTGAGAGTGCGTCCATGAAGGCATCTGTGATGGCAACGGATATGTTGAAGTTGGTGAATTCCTGCGGGTCTTCCTTTGCCCTTATGAACTCTATTATATCTGGATGATCCACCCTGAGCACTCCCATGTTGGCACCCCTTCTTGTGCCACCCTGTTTTATTGCCTCGGTTGCCGAGTTGAACACCCTCATAAACGAGACAGGCCCGCTTGCAAGTCCACCTGTGGATTCCACTATGTCGTTGGCAGGCCTCAGCCTTGAGAAGGAAAACCCCGTGCCACCGCCTGACTGGTGTATTATGGCGGTATTTTTCACTGCATCAAAGATGCTCTCTATGGAGTCTTCCACAGGTAGAACGAAACAGGCAGACAGTTGCTGGAGTCTTCTTCCTGCGTTCATAAGGGTTGGTGAGTTTGGCAGGAACTTAAGTGTGGTCATAAGTTCGAAGAACTGTTCCTCGTATTCTTCGGGTTTACCGCCGTAGAGCTTTTCTGCCTCTGCGATGTTTTTTGCAACCCTGCGGAACATCTCCTCAGGGGTTTCTATCACATTGCCTTCTTTATCTTTTTTAAGGTATCGTCGTTCAAGAACTGTGAGGGCATTTTCACTCAGTCTGAGTTTCATTGTTTTTTCCTCCAGTTCCATCAGGGGATTTCAACTATCGCCTCGCTGTGTGATACCCTGTGTGGTGGCAGGGGTTTTTCGTCTGGATATCCAACTGGCACGATGGCGAGTGGGCGGAGGTGGTCATCCAGGCCGAGTATTTTTGAGACCTGGTCTTCTTCAAATGCTCCGACCCACACGGTGCCAAGCCCCAGGGCGTATGCTGCGAGCATGAGGTTTTCCACACTGCATGCCACATCCTGTATGCAGTAGAGTTCTGTTCCGCGCTCCCTGTAGTAGTGGTATATTCTGAGGTCTGCACAGGCTACCACAACCAGTGGAGCCTCGCTTATGAAGCCTTGGCCGAGGGCTGAGGAGGTGAGCCTGTCTTTAATCTGCTGATTGTATACGAAGTAAAAGCGTCTGCTCTGAAGGTTGCCTGCACTGGGTGCCCATATGAGGGCATCCTTGAGGACTTCTATCTTTTCAGGCTCTATTCCCCGTCGCTTAAACCTTCTGATGGACCTTCTCTCCCTGATAGCCCTTATTACATCCATAGATACCCGTGCTGGTGGCAAAGCCTTAAGAGATTTTAGCAGGCTTTCTTTTTTCGTGCAAACCCCTTGGAAAATAAAAAAGCCCTTTACGCTGAAGGGCTTTTTGTGGTTGATTTATCTGATGCAGACTGTAGGTCAGACGATAACATAGGCCAAACTACAGGACCCTGTCCACGAGGGCCTTTATCTGGTCTTTTGGAACCGCTCCCACTATCTGGTCAACCACCTGGCCATCCTTGAAGAGTATGAGAGTGGGTATGCCCCTTACACCGTACTTTCCTGGTGTGGAGGGGTTTTCATCCACATTGAGCTTTGCCACCTTTATTTTGCCTGCGTACTCCTGTGCCACCTCTTCCACAAGAGGGGCTATTGCCCTGCATGGTGCACACCATTCTGCCCAGAAGTCAACCAGAGCTGGCACATCGGACTTGAGTATCACAGACTCAAAGTTTGCATCTGTAACCTCTATAACATTTTCAGCCATCTTTACACAACCTCCATCGTTTTTTCTGCGAAGTCTCTGAACCCGTAGGGGTTTGTAAGTTAATACTTTGTAACCCTTATGCTGGTTATGAGTACATAGTTTTCCTCGTCAAGGTTACCCTTCTGCCAGATAAGGAAGCCATCTCTGTTTTTACCTGCCTTGAAGGGACGAGACTCTTCGGTTGCTATCCTTCTACCATCAAGGAACAGCCGTATCTTTCCGTCCTTTTGCTGTATGGCAAACTTGTAGAAACTCTTGTTGGCAAGGCTTTTTATATGCTTCGATTCTGATGGGAAATATAGATTGAAGTATCTGCCGCTATTATCAAAATTGCCTTTAAGGAGCACCTGTTCGCCCTTACCACTCTGCCCTAGGGCAAGGCCGAACCCCGTGCCAAGGAAGCATCCATTGGTTTTACAATTCAAGTACAGTTCGAACTCTATAGCAAAGTCTTTCTTGAGGTTTATCTTTCTTTTCACGGTGGATTCTGGCGTTATGTTTACGAGCCAGCGTTTGCCGTTAAACTCCACGCACTCTGCATTACCACTTACTATTCTCAGGGTCTTTGGTTTTTCCGTGCACTCTGAAAAGTCCTCTGCGAAGAGCACCTTTGAACCTGGTTCGAACCCTGTTGCAAGTCTTTTAAGACCTCCGCCCACGGTGGTGCCTGTTCTTTTGATTCCACCTGTGGAGGATGTCTTCTTCACACCTGGTGAGAGTTCTGTGCCCTCGGGTGAGTATCTGAAGTAGCTTTCAGGTGTCTGGCTTGCTATGTAGTTTACCGCATTTTCTATGAGCACCCTTACTGCCTTTTCCATGGGGGTGTTTTTGTATACTCCCAGGCCACCGCCGAGCACACCTGCTGAGCCCCAGCCAGCACCGAGGCCTCCAACATTGAACGAAGAAGCCTTACCTTCCACTGTGGTTGTGTTCACCACCCTTCGGGTTCTCACATCCACGAGTCTTAAGTCCATGGATATGTAGGCCTCTTTTTTGCCGAACTTTACCCCGCCCAGAAAGCCTGGCAGGAGTCCTCCACCGCCCACATCAAGGCCACCTGCCTCTGGCTCAAATGCGGTTATGGAGCCGAATATTATAAGGTCTGCAGCCTCCCAGCCACCTGCCTGTACCGCACTCTCTTCCCTTACATATCCACTGGCTGAAAGGTCAAGCTCTTCCATCATCTCCTGCATCTCTTCCTTTCCGCCGAGCACTATGAACTTGTTTGTCTTGAACAGCCCGCTTATGAGCATATCCCTCAGCCCATCACCTATGGCACCTGTACACTTTGCAGCCTTACACTTTATGCGTGCAACCGATATTCTTGCCTTTGGTCCCGTGTAGGTGGCAACCTGCTGGACACTTGGCCCGCCACCCTTTACCTCTGTGGTTACAGGAGTTACGCATGAAGTAAGGGAGACTCCAAGAATAAGTGCAAATACAATAAGAGAAGCAATCCTGCCTGTTCTCATTGTCAAGGGTACCTCCTTTTTACCATGGTTCTGTTAGTTCGTCCACCGTGACAACCCTTATATGGACCGCGTCCTTTCTGGCACCTATCTGCGTTGATGCCTTTTCGAGCACAAATGCCCTTATGTTTTTAATGTATATACTGCGCAGTACCGTTGTGCCCACCCTGTAGACCAGCCTTATGCCCTGGACTCTTTCCTCTCTGTCCACAACCACATCAATTCTTTCCAGATTTTTAAGACCTATACCACCCGATGTGGAGAACACAAGCTGGGTTGTCTTCACTCCTGCCTGCGGGATATTATCCCCAGAGGTTATAACAACCTTTTTTACAGGCACAAGTGCCTCGCTTATAACCTCTGTGTGAGCCTTGAGTGGTAGGAGTGTTACCAGCAGTAACGGGATTATGGGCAGTAATTTTTTCATTTCCCTACTTTAATTAACCTTTTTACGGGAAAAAGTCAATCATTTATTTTTCCTTGAATTTCGAATTTTTTCCTCAGGGCCCTTTGGTTAAAGAGAGCGGGGCCACCCTCTGAGTGTAAGGCAGGCCTTTTTGAGGGTGGTCCCCGCAGGGTTGAGGGGTTTTGGTTGAGATGAGGTTTGGG
>JALUQR010000083.1 GCA_027017505.1 bacterium | reverse complement strand
GGGATAGAAGTTAAGTGTCTTGACAGCCCTGTTCAGTTCAATTAGTATGTTTGTAATGTCATGTTGCATGGGTTTTTATCTAACTTTATCCTGATAGAAAGTAATTTACCGCTTGATTTATCATAAACAAATTGTCGTTGATTGTCAAACAGATGGAGTAGATGGGGAAGGGAAGGGTAAAGACAGAGTATGTGTGTCAGAGTTGCGGTTATTCGAGTATCAAGTGGCTCGGTAGATGTCCTGGGTGTGAGAGCTGGAACAGCTTTGCAGAGGAACCACTTTACAGGCCCTCTTCTGCTCTACAGACACGCACATTCATAGGAGATGAGCCCTCCTCACCCTCTCCGCTCACCCATGTGGAGAGTGCCCCGCAATCAAGGTATCCCACCGGTATTGAAGAGCTGGACAGGGTCCTCGGTGGAGGCATGGTGCCAGGCGGGGTGGTGCTTGTCGGTGGAGACCCCGGTATAGGAAAGTCAACCCTGCTTCTTCAGGCAATGGGAGAGGTTGCAAAAAGGGGAAAAAGGGTGCTCTATGTGTCGGGTGAGGAATCCGCAAGACAGATAAGGATGAGGGCTGAAAGGCTCGGTGTTACAGAGGAGAATCTGCTTGTATGGACAGAGATACTTGCAGAAAGGATAACAGAGAAGATAAAACACTTAAGGCCCTTCTGTGTGGTGGTGGACTCTGTACAGACACTCTACAGTTCTTCCTTTTCATCCTCTCCTGGCAGTGTAACCCAGGTGCGAGAGGTTACAGCCCTTCTTGTATCAACTGTAAAGAGCCTTGAGATACCCCTCTTTCTTGTGGGGCATGTAACAAAGGATGGCTCCATTGCTGGCCCGCGCATACTGGAGCACATGGTGGACACGGTGCTCTACTTTGAGGGCTCCTCAGGACACACCTATCGTGTGCTCAGGGCTGTAAAGAACCGCTACGGCTCTGTTATGGAAATAGGGGTATTCGAGATGGCAGACAGGGGGCTTAAGGAGGTAAGAAACCCCTCTGAGATATTCCTTGCAGAAAGGCCCGAGGAAAGCTCGGGTTCTGCGGTTACCGCAAGCCTTGAGGGCACAAGGGTGGTACTCGTTGAGATACAGGCACTTGTCTCTCCCTCCTACCTGGGTATGCCGAGAAGAACAGTTGTGGGGCTTGACCCCTCAAGGGTTGCACTCATAGGTGCGGTGCTCGAGAAAAAGGCAGGCATAAGGATACTCAACCACGATATATTCGTAAAGGTCGCAGGTGGCCTGAGGGTGGAAGAGCCTGCCGTAGACCTTGCAGTGGTGGCATCACTTGCGTCAAACTTCCTGGATAAACCCATACCCAGGGATACACTGCTTTTCGGAGAGGTGGGCCTTGCAGGAGAGGTCAGGGGAGTAACACACTCAAAACAGCGCATAAACGAGGCAGAAAAACTCGGCTTCAAAAGATGCATACTGGCCGAGGACTCGCTGAAAACGCTCAAGGCCAGTGGTACAACCCTTGAAGGTGTGAAAACAGTTAAAGAGGCCATAGATGTGCTCTTTGGCTAAAAGACACTTTTTTATGGCCCTGCTCCTTACAGGGCTTGCGCTCGTCCCAGTATCTGCCCCCTCTGTGGCATATACCACTGTGTATACAGGCCCAACAGATACCGCACAGTTTCGCTACGCCATGGTCTTAAGGGAACTCAAGGAGTACAGAAGGGCCATAAGGGAGTTTGAGCGCCTCATAGAGAACCATCCGCTGAGCCCGCTAAAGATGGACGCCCAGTTCTACATTGCGGACACACTGTTTCTCATGGGCAGTTACAGGGACGCCCTCATCCAGTTCAACCAGTTCATGGAGAACTACCCTGAATCAAGGTTTAAAAACTCCGTGGAAAAAAGACTCAGGGCAATAGGGCTCATTACAGGAAAGGAGGGCCTGTCGCTTCCACCAAAAAGGCCACCTTCTGTGGACAAGATTCTCGCACTTCCAGCCAGAAGACCACCATCCACATACATATATCCGTTACCTGAAAAGCGCTTTCCATCAAACTACTGGGCACTGGCACTTCCAGCCAGAAGACCACCAAGTTATGACTACCTTGCATCACTTCCTCAAAAAAGACCTCCATCCTATCCTTACCTGGCCTATCTGCCAGAGCGCAGAAGCCCATCCATGGATTACTACCTTGCAGAACTGCCCGAACGAAGGCCCCCTTCTGGAGAATACTACCTTGTGCTTCTTCCTTCAAAAAGAAGCCCTGCCCGCAATATATTCGAGCTACCGGCAAAGAGAATACCTCCTGTGGATGGCAGGCCACAGATGGCCACCGTACCCCTCAAGGCGGTCCAGGTTATGCTCTTTTCAGGCACAACCCTTGAGGAGGTAAGGGAAGAGATAAAAAGGCTCAGGACACATGGCATAAACACCATAATACTGAGGGTATTCCACAACAGGGGTGACAGACTCTACCCGTTCGTAAAACCCGCAAGGGATCTGCCACGGGCGGGTGTGTATTTTAAGACCTCCCATGCACCTGTTATAGCAGACATACTCGGCCCTGTGCTTCGCATGGCACACGCAGAGGGCATAAAGGTGTTTGCCTGGATGACCACAAGATACGCAAACTACGGAATAGAACACATGGAAGAGCTTGCCTGCATGGGATACGATGTGAGAAAAAAGAGGTTCTTCAGATGCAGGGGGCTTGACCTCTTTAACGACATGGTTCTGGAACACCTGAAGGCCCTGTGGGCTGACCTTGCAAGATACCCCATAGATGGCATACTCTTTCAGGATGACCTCATACTCAAGTACAACGAGGGGTTCAGCCCCGTTGCCATGCGAAGATTTGAAGACGAGACAGGCCTGAACCTTAACCCGGAGGCACTCTACCGTATAAGGGAGGATTCGGTCATCACCTACACACCCCTTTTCTGGCAGTGGGCATCCTGGAAGAACAGAAGGATTCTGCACATCATAGAGGAACTCAAAAACACTGTACGAAGGGTCAACCCGCGGGTGAAGTTTGCAATAAACCTTATGTATGAGAACCTCACAAACCCCTCGAACGCACTTGCATGGTTCTCGCAGGATATATACAGGTTCACGGAAAAGGGCTTTGACTATTACGCCATAATGGCCTACCAGAAACAGATATCAGATGAACTGCGCAAGGACATGGACGAGGTTGAAGAGCTCATTCTACAGATGACGGACAGGGCCAAACGTATTGTTGGAGTTCCACCTAAAATTTTGATAAAATTACAAACTATAGACTGGAAAACGGGCAATCCCCTCTCCGAAAGACAGATAATAGAGCTTGCAGAGAAGATAAAGAAGATGGGCGTGAGTGTGGCTGTTGTCCCCTACAGATATGACTTTCCCTACCAGGAGCTTGCAGGCAGGGACAACTGAAACTATTATAAAAGGAGGGGCAACCAAGGCAACAAGGAGGAAAAACCCCATGCCACACAGACTTATGAAGGTACAGGAAGCAATATGTGGTATATGTGAATGCAGGATAAAGGAGAATACATTGTTTTCAACCCTTACAGAAAGTGAACTCGATGCACTCAAGGGTGTGGTGAGCATGTTCTCTTTCAAGAAGAAGGAACTCATATTCATGGAGGGAGATGAGTGCAGGGGCTTCTATGTGGTGAGACAGGGCAGGGTAAAGCTTGTCAGAACTGCAAAGGACGGCAGAGAACAGATAATAAAGATATGCTCCCCTGGAGAGCTCTTCGGCCTTGAGGTGTTCAACGAGGAGGAACACTACGGCAACAACGCCATAGCAATGGAGGACACGGATGTGTGTTTTATAAAGAAGGAGGACTTCTTCTCTGTGCTTCGCAAGAAACCCACCATCGCCAACAAGATTCTCATAGCCCTCGGCAGAGAGCTTCACCAGGCATACGAGCGCATAGGAAGCCTGGGTATAATGAACGCAAGGGAGAAACTGGCAAGCCTGCTGTACACACTTGCAACAGAATACGGCGTTGAGTGTGATGAGGGGATAAGGCTCAACCTTACGCTATCAAGGCTTGAGATAGCAGAGCTTCTGGGCATAACACAGGAGACCTCCATAAGGCTCCTTAAGAGCTTCAAGGAAGAGGGCATAATAAAAATCAGACGAAAGGAGATAATAATAACCTCCATGGACAGGCTTGCCGAGATAGGAGGAGTTCTTTAAGAATCTTTCTTATATGACCCTTTCCATTCGCACAAAACTTACCTTCTGGTATACATCCCTTCTCGCCATAAGCCTTATCCTTTTTGGTCTGAGCTTCTTTTACGCCCTCTCAAAGATATACATGAACCGTGTGGACAGGGAGATGAGCTCTGTTGCAGGGCTTATGGTGCATACCATAGTGGAACCCCCTGGAAGGCTCAGGCTTCCAAAGAACTTCGACATAATACTTGAGCGTTTCTTTGGCCTCAGGATAAGGGGCAACTACATACAGGTGCTCACCCCTGATGGAAGGGTTGCTGGCAGGTCCTCAACACTTGAAGGACTCGAGCTACCACTTACAGAAAGGGCATACAAAAGGGCACTTGACGGAAAGAGAACCTACGAGACCATAAGAACCTTTGGAGTCTATCCCGTAAGGATACTCACCCTGCCAGTGGTGGTAAAGAAGACAGGGCTTGTTGCCATCATACAGGTGGCTACAAGCCTTGAGGGCATGGAAGAGGTATTCCATTACATGGTTTACTTCTTCAGTTTCGGCATAGTGCTGTCAATTATTATAGCTGGTGGTGTGGGCTGGTTTCTGGCAGGAAAGGCCCTGAAACCCGTGGACGAGATGACGCGCATAGCACGCAGGATAACCGCAGAGAACCTCAACGAACGGCTTCCAATAGTAAAGCCCGATGACGAGCTCGGACGCCTTGCATCCACATTCAACGAGATGATAGCAAGGCTTGAAAGGTCCTTCCGCCAGATAAAACAGTTCACCGCTGACGCATCTCACGAGCTTAAGACCCCGCTTACGGTTATGAAGGGAGAAGTTGAGGTGGCACTCAAATCACGGGCAGATGAGAAGGAGTTAAGAGAGGTGCTACTGAGCATCCTCGAGGAGATAGACAGAATGAACGAGGTGATAAAGGGACTCCTGACACTTGCAAGGGCAGACATAGAGGAGGCAAAAAAGGAGCCCGTAAGGCTCGATACCATAGTGGAGGAACGGTGCGAACAGTTCAGAAGGCTTGCGGGCAAAAAGGGTCTCAAGCTTGAAAAGCAGATTAAACAGGAGGTCACCGTGCTTGCAGACCAGGTGAGGATAGGACAGGTGGTGTACAATCTTGTGGACAATGCTATAAAATATACCCCACGGGGTGGCACCATAAGGGTGTCTCTTGAAACCCGTGGCAGGTGTGCTGTCCTGAAGGTGATGGATACAGGCATAGGCATACCAGAGGATGAACTGCCCTACATATTTGACAGATTCTACCGTGTGGACAAGGCAAGAACAGGTGGAGGCGGGGTTGGCCTGGGGCTTAGCATATGCAAGGAAATAGTGGACACCTATGGTGGAAAGATAGATGTGGAAAGCAAACCAGGGAAGGGAACCACCTTTACCGTATACCTTCCCCTTGCAGATAACACAATGAAGGAGGTGAATTAAATGTATGTAGGTGTACTCACAGGAGGAGGCGATTGTCCTGGGCTGAATGCGGTGATAAGGGCTGTGGTCAGAAGGGGTCTTCAGCTTGGCATGAAGTTTGCCGGCATAAGGGATGGCTGGAAGGGACTGCTTGAGCTCTCTGTGGCCCCACTTACAAGGGAGAGCATATCAGGGCTCCTTCCAAGAGGTGGCACCATACTGGGCACTTCAAGGACAAACCCCCTAAAAAACAAAGAGGACACAGAGAAACTCACCACAAACATAAAAAAACTCGGGCTTGACTGCATAATAGCCATAGGCGGAGATGACACCCTGGGGGTTGCAACAAAGCTCTACAAGATGGGTATAAACACCGTGGGTGTTCCAAAGACCATAGATAACGACCTCTCTGCAACGGACTTCACCTTCGGGTTTGACACAGCGGTAAGCATAGTCACAGAGGCACTTGACAGACTCCACACCACCACGGAGGCACACCACAGGGTCATGGTGGTGGAGGTTATGGGAAGACATGCAGGCTGGATAGCAGTTTATGGCGGGCTTGCAGGAGGTGCAGACCTTATACTCATCCCTGAAAAGCCATTCAACATGGATGAGGTCTGCGGTGTGGTGAGAAAAAGAAGGAACGAGGGAAAGAACTTCAGTATAATAGTGGTCGCTGAAGGGGCGTATCCTGAAGAGGCAGGTGGCATGATAACAAAGGACACAGAGCTCGATGCCTTCGGCCATGTAAGGCTCGGCGGTGTGGGCGAGTTCCTCGCAAAAGAGATAGAGGCCAGAACAGGCATAGAGACACGCCATGTGGTGCTCGGACACCTTCAGAGGGGTGGCTCACCAACCGCATTCGACCGCATACTCGCAACACGCTACGGTGTTAGGGCCGTGGAACTTGCACACGAGGGAAAGTTTGGTAGAATGGTTGCCCTCAGGGGAAATCAGATAGTGGATGTATCCCTTGAGGAGGCAACAGGCGAGACAAAAACCGTCAACCAGGAACTCTACAGGATAGCCAGCATATTCTTTGGATAATCCCCATGGAGCCAAGAGAGGTTATCACCGAAGCAGAAGAACGGTTTGAACGCTGGAGGAAAATCACAGGGCTTGTTGCAGGCCCTGTGGTCTTTGCGGTACTGTACTTTCTTCCGTTTCCGTCTCTATCGCACAAGGCACACATGCTTCTGTGTGTGATAGGGCTTGTGCTCGTGTTCTGGCTAACAGAGGCACTCCCCATACCCGTAACAGCACTTCTTGGGGCTGTGCTCAACATAGTGCTGGGCGTGGCCCCTGCAAAGGAGGTATTCTCCCCGTTTGCCCATCCGCTGGTCTTCCTGTTCATCGGTAGCTTCATACTGGCAGAGGCCATAAGCCTTCACGGGCTGGATAAAAGGTTCTCTCTTGCGATACTCTCCATACGCTTTCTCGAGCGAAACCCCTCAGGGCTTCTGTTTGCCTTCGGCATAATAGCAGCAGGCACATCCATGTGGGTGAGTAACACCGCATCCACTGCCATGATGCTACCCATAGCCATGGGCATACTCTCTGCCATAGGAGATGCAGTAACCCCAAGGGATGGTTTCAACCTCAACAGGTTCTCAACCATGATGATGCTCATGATAGCCTATGGTGCATCTGTTGGTGGTATTGCAACACCTGTGGGCACACCACCAAATCTCATAGGCATAGGAATGATAGATACCCTTGTGGGCGTCAAAATAGGCTTTTTCGAATGGATGGGCTTTGCAGTGCCCATAACGATTGTTATGTTTCTTTTTCTGTTTCTTCTTCTCGGGCTATTCGGTGGTTACGGAAATGTAAGGCTCGATATAAGGGAGTATATAGAGAAGAACCGCTCACTTCTTGGAACCTGGAGCAGGGCAGAGATAAACACAGCCATAGCGTTTTCCCTTACGGTGTTTCTGTGGATACTTCCAAGTGTTGTGGGTATGATTCTCGGCAAGAGCCATCCTCTAAGTGAGCTTCTTTCTGCAAGGCTCAATGCAGGGGTGGTTGCCCTGGCAGGTGCGGTACTGCTCTTTATCCTGCCGGTATCCCTCAGGGAGTGCCGTTTTACCATGACATGGAAACACGCAGTGGGTATAGACTGGGGCACCATAGTGCTCTTCGGCGGGGGGCTGAGCCTGGGTAAACTCATGTTCTCCACAGGACTTGCAGAAAACTTCGGCAGATGGCTAACAGAGTTCTCAGGGGTCTCAAGCGTGTGGGGGCTTACAGCCATGGGTATAATGTTTGCCATAATACTGAGTGAGACCACCTCCAATACCGCCTCTGCAAACATGGTCATACCCCTTATCATAGCCATAGCCCAGAGCATGAACATACCAGCCCTGCCACCTGCACTTGGAGCGTGTCTGGGTGCAAGCTTTGGCTTTATGCTTCCTGTGTCAACCCCGCCAAATGCAATAGTGTATGGCTCGGGAATGGTGCCCATACTGGCAATGGTCAGAAAGGGCGTGCTCTTCGATATAGGAGGGTTCTTCATAATACTCTTCGGTGTTATGGGCATGTCCTACCTCTTTGGCTGGATGTAATAAACGGTGGAGGAAACACGCTTTATAGCAGACACAATGCTCGGAAAACTCGCACTGTGGATGAGAATACTCGGCTTCGATGTGGAATATCACCACACCATAGAAGATGCCGAACTTGTAGAAAAGACCCTTAAGAGCAACAGAATACTTCTTACAAGGGACACCCTTCTTCTCAAAAGGCGTGTCCTTAAGGGAAGGGTGGTATTTGTGGAAAGTGACCACCTTGAAGACCAGCTCCGCCAGGTGGTCACACTGTTTGGCCTTAAAAGGGGTGGCTTTCTTAAAAGATGCCTGAGATGCAACACCCCGCTTGAGAGGATAGAGAAAGAGGCGGTAAAACACCTTGTGCCCCCATATGTGTACAGAACACAGTCAGGGTTCAGCCACTGTAGCTCCTGCGGGCGGATATACTGGGCTGGAACCCACAGAGAGAGGATGCGGGAAAGGCTTAAAACCATATTGGGTAAAGATGTGGTGTAGAGGGGGTATCAGTCCCAGTCCCTGTCTTCGAGTATCAGTCGTTCAACAGGTCTACCCTCTATAAGGTGCTGGTTTACCACCTCTTCTACAGCATCTGGTGTGAGTTCCCTGTACCACACATCATCTGGATACACGGCAACCACAGGGCCTTCCATGCAGGGACCCAGACACCCTGTGGGAACAAGCCTTATCTTTGAGTACAGGTCTTTTTCCTGAAAGAGTTTGTCGAACCTTGCTATCACCTCCCGTGAGCCTTTCTGTCCGCAGGAGCCCCGCGGATGTCCTGGTGGACGCTGGTTTGTGCACACGAATACAAAGCGCTCTGGCTTGGGCATGGCAGTGTTACCTCCTGGTGTGGTATGCTTTTATTATACTGCAGAGTTTTTCCAGGTCAACGGGATTTATAGGTTTTTTTAATGTTGCAAACCCGTGGGCAGTATTTTATAATTTATATTCGGCTAGCTTGGCGGGCTTGGCCAGAATGGTTACGGGGCGTGGCGCAGTCTGGTAGCGCACCTGCTTTGGGAGCAGGGGGTCGGAGGTTCGAATCCTCTCGCCCCGACCATTTTTTGACTTTTACCCCTGGATGGTGTTAGTATAGTCAATCAAGGTTTGCGCGCCTGTAGCTCAATGGATAGAGCAACTGCCTTCTAAGCAGTGGGTTGGGGGTTCGAGTCCCTCCAGGCGCGCCATATTTAAAACGGTGGGCGTAGCTCAGCGGTTAGAGCACTGGACTGTGGCTCCAGGGGTCGGGGGTTCGAATCCCCTCGCCCACCCCAGATTGTTTTAAAGTGCGCCTGTAGCTCAGGGGATAGAGCATCGGCCTCCGGAGCCGAGTGTCAGAGGTTCGAATCCTCTCAGGCGCGCCATGGTTAAATATTTCCACGAGGGCCGTTAGCTCAGTTGGTAGAGCAGCTGACTCTTAATCAGCGGGTCCGGGGTTCGAGTCCCCGACGGCCCACCATGGCCTCTTTACACTATGGCAGAAAAGAGAAAAAGCAAGCGTGTGCCACTGCGCGTTATAGTAAGATATGGAATATCCATCCCGCCAGAACACACAGCATTCCTTACAGACTTCTCAAAGGGTGGCGTCAATATAAAAACCAACCGCGTATTCAAACCAGGCACAAAACTCTTCATGGAGATAGAAATTGACGGAAGGGTGCTCAACGCAGAGGGCGTGGTGGTGTGGGCAAAACAGGTACCACAGGCACTCTCAAGGATAATAAGAAACGGCATGGGTATAAAGTTCACAGAACTCGACAGAGAGATACTCACCCTCTACAACAGCAGGGTAAACTAATCACTCATGGGCTGAACGAGCGAAACCTCCTTATAAACTCCTCCACAGATTCCACCATGAATTTAAATATCCTCTCACCCTTCTTTTCTGTTGCCCTCTGGGGATTACCCCATACCGCACCAGGCCAGTACCGTGGTTTGTCCCTTACCACGATGTATTCTGGAAGTGCGGGATACTCCTCACCTGCCCTTCCCCTTACAAGATGCTCTGAAAGATGAAGTATAAGAGAGGTCTCAAGCTCGCCCGCATGGGAGTCATCAGGGGTTTCCACAAGGCTTCTTGCCTCCTCTGGAAGTATTTCATAGAGTGTGAGAACGGCAATCTTCACATCATTGAGCCTTCTTATAAGTGCCTCAGATGCTTCCCTCATGGCACTCAGGTGCAATCCCCCGCCATGGCCTGATATGAGGATGAACTCCCTTACACCATGCTCGTAGCCATGGCACACAAGGTCTGTGGTGAGAGCACGAAGTGTTGAGGGCGTTATACCGATGGTGCCCGGATGCATGGCAGTGGAGGTGCATACACCGTAGTTAACCGGTGGTGCTACCATAATATCAAGCCTCTTTGCAACCTCTGTGAGAACAGCCATCACTATCATGGTATCGGTGCCAAGTGGAAGGTGTGTGCCATGGGCCTCAACAGTGCCATAGGGTATAACAAGGGGCTTATGCCCTGCAACAGCCAGCCTGAACTCCTCCATTGTGATATTCTCTATAAGCATGGTATACCCCCTTTTATCTGTATTTCTGGTGTTCATGCTCGTCGTGTATGCTGAAGGGGCCGTGCCCGTGGGTATGGACCATATCACCATGGCGGTGTGGATGGGAGTGTATGAGGTTTGCATCCAGAAGTAGCCTCTTGTTGGCCAGTATGGTTGCACTGTCTCCCTCTGCAACGATACGGTGAGATTCATCAATCACCACCACCCTGTGGGCGAGGTCTCCGGCAAGTGAAAGGTCATGGGTTGCCATAACTATTGTTTTGCCACAGTCCTTAAGCCCCTCGAGCAGTTCAAGAAGCCATACCTGGCTTTTAGGGTCAAGCCCTCCTGTGGGCTCATCAAGAAGCAGAACCTGTGGATTAAGGGCAAGTATGGACGCTATTGCGACCTTCTTCTTCTCGCCACTGCTCAGGGTATGGGGAGCACGCTCTTTAAGATGAAAAAGCCCGAGAAGCCTTAACACCTCTTCAGCACGCTCTTTTGCCCTGTCTGCCCCGAGCCCCAGCTGAAGCGGAGAAAAACACACCTCATCAAACACGGTGGGGCAGAAGAGCTGGCAGTCAGGCTCTGAAAACAGAAGGGCCACCTCCTCCCTGAATGAGGTGGTACTTGAGACCTCCTCAATGGGGCTTCCGTGGAAGAACACCCTTCCTGTGGCAGGCCTTATAAGCCCATCAAGTATCTTAAGAAGTGTGGACTTGCCCACCCCGTTTGCACCCAGTATTACCACACACTCACCCTCATATACCCTTAAGTCCACATCCCTGAGTGCACATACATCTCCGTAATAGAACGATAATGAGTCAACCCTGTATACCTCTTTCATCCTACAACCCCAGAGATAGAAAGAATATGAAGAACGAAAAACCAAGGAATATGTAGTCTCCCGCCTTCCAGGATGTGGCGGGTATGACCTCCAGCCTGCCCCTGAACCCGCGTGATACCATGGCCATCGAGACCTCTCTTGACTGGATGAACACCCTCCTTAGAAAGTAGGCAACCCTTGAGGCAAACCACTGCCCCCCGTCCCTGAGGACATCTGCCCTTATGGTGCGAGACTTTCTCGCAAGGTTTGTCTCCTCTGCAAGTCTCAAAAACAGGGTGAGCTGTTTGAAACTCATGTAGATAAGGGTTATCACCACCCCTGGAACAGGCAATGCCTTAAGCCCGCTAAAAAGCTCCTGCTCTGGAGTAACGCTTAACAGAAGAGAAAGGGTAAAGACCACAACACCAACCCTTAGAAGAAGCATCTCCCAGAGCTCCACGCCTCCAGCGGTTATCCCGAGCGTATATCCCCAGAGCTCTACCTCAAAGAGCCTTACCACTGGCTCGAACTCTGAGAACAGAACAGGAATAAGCACAACAGCTGTAAACACAAGCGGTGGAAGAACCCTTCCTGTAAAAAGCCTTACAGGGTTCACACCTGAAAGAATCGCCAGCACGGAAACCACAATGCCGAGCAACAGTATTGCCCACAGCGTGCTCAACATCACACCCGAGACCACAAGCACCAGCACCCCGCACATCCTTGCACCTGGAGATAGCCTCTGCAGAAGCCCCCTTCCGGAAAGCCCATTTTCAGGCCTGAGAATCCCCTCCATAAATGAATGTATGCGGGCAAGGTTTTTATCCACAAACCCTGGGGTTATGGGCTGTGACCGCAGGGGTCTGTGTTTTTCTTTAAGCCAGCCAGGAAGCCTCAACCCTTCCATATCCTTCCAATTATGTATATGGATATGACCGCAAGAAAACTGCCCACCAGTGCAGATACCACATAGCCCGCTGCCGGGCCAAGCCCCTCTATGCTGTAGTCAGTGAAGACCCCACTCCATATACCGTTAAGATAGTCCATACCCTCCGGTATATAGCCCAGTATCTCAAGAAGCTCCTCCTTTCCCCACTCTCCCCATCCACTGCCACCTGCAAGAAGCCCCACAGGAGATAACACAGATAACAGAACCAGCCCCACCCACAGCCTTGCGACAGATGGCTTAACCGAAGGTGTAAATATTGCTGGCTCTGTTCTTGCAAGGTATGTTATGACCAGTGCGGTTGCAACCCCCTCAATGGGTGCAACGAAGAAAAGATGTGGCACCATGATGGCTGTAAGTGTTACATCCAGTGGATAGGGAGCATAAAGGGGTCTTCCATCCTTTACTTCCAGTACGGGCTGAATGCCAAGCTCCACCGCGGTTGCAAGGGCAGAAAGTACAACCCCCACATAGGCTGCCACAAATGAGGCTATAAATACACGCTTTCTGTCTCCTCGCTCGATAGCAGAATATACATAAAAACCTGCTGTGCCCATAAGAAACGCCATATTGAAGGCGTTTACAGCATAGGTTGTAATGCCTCCGTCACCAAAGAGGAGTGCCTGTAGAAGAAGTGTAACACTTACAGATACAATTGATGCCCAGTGACCGAGCACTATGGAGACCATGGTGGCACCTGTTATGTGGGCGGTTGTGCCTCCTGGCAGTGGAAAATTGAACATCATTACCACAAACATGAATGCGGATGCGAAGGCACAAAGCGGGAGTTGCTCGGCACGGAGCTGGTCTTTTGTTTTGCGGAAGGCCAGATACCACAGCCCTGCCATAACCGCATAGAATGTTACACATGTTTTTGGCCCGAGATAGCCATCAGGTATGTGCATACAGTGGGTAATACCTCCTTAAAAACAAATCCTCTTTTTTAACAAAAGAGGTTTGTGATAACACCCAATCTTCACCTGCTATTTTTACA
>JALUQR010000082.1:3991-13423 GCA_027017505.1 bacterium | reverse complement strand
CGGGGCAGGGTCTGTGGGGGTATCTGCCCTGCCTATCTTTCCAAAGACATGCTCAACCTCCGGGAAGGTCTTTAGAATCTTGTCTGTCTGCTGTAGAAGCTCCCTTGCCTTTGTTATGGATATACCTGGAAGGGTGGTGGGCATGTAGAGTATGTCGCCCTCGTTAAGGGGTGGCATGAACTCAGAGCCAAGCCTCTTGAAGGGCACAACCGTTACCGCAAGTATCAAAAGTGAGACCACTATGGTGGTCTTCTTGTACCTCAGGGCAAAGTACACAACAGGCCTGTACACAGCTATGAGGGCCCTGCCTATGGGGTTTTTCTCTTCCGGGAATATTCTTCCCTTTATAAGATATCCCATGAGCACGGGCACAAGTGTTATGGCCAGTATGGCAGCACCTGCCATGGCATATGTCTTTGTGAAGGCAAGGGGGCTGAAAAGCCTGCCCTCCTGGGCCTGAAGGCTGAAGACAGGCAGAAAGGAGAATGTTATGATAAGCAGTGCAAAGAAAAGTGACGGGCCTATCTCCTTTGCAGAACCCATTATGACCTGCCAGCGGTCAACATCCTCGCCCTTTTTTTCTGCCTCCTCAAGCCTTTTGTGGGCATTCTCCACCATCACTATGGCAGCATCTATCATGGCACCTATGGCTATGGCTATACCACCGAGGCTCATTATGTTTGCGTTTATGCCCTGATAGTACATGACTATAAACGAGACCAGCACACCCGAAAGAAGGGCTATTATTATGACAAGGGCACTTCTTAGGTGCAGTAGAAAGAGCATGCATATGAGGGTTACAACTATTATCTCCTCTATGAGCTTTTCCTTGAGGGTTTCCACAGCCCTGTGGATGAGTTTACTGCGGTCGTAGACCGTAACTATCTCCACCCCTTCTGGAAGCCCCTTTTTGAGTTCTTCAAGCCTCTTTTTTACCGCATCTATTACCTTAAGGGCATTCTCTCCGTAACGCATGACCACTATACCGCCCACCACCTCTCCCTCGCCGTCAAGCTCTGCAAGTCCTCTTCGGAGCTCGGGCCCTGTGTGTATGTAGGCAATATCCTTTAACAGTATGGGTGTTCCCTTCTGGTCCACATCAACAACTATATTTTCAAGGTCTTCTATGCCCTTTATGTATCCAAGCCCCCTTACCATGAACTCTGTTTCTGCCATCTCCACCACCCTGCCACCAACATCGTTATTCGAGCGCTGGATTGCCTGTTTTACCTTCTGCAGGGGGATGTTGTAGGTAAGGAGCCTGTTGGGGTCAACCTCAACCTGGTACTGTTTTACGAATCCACCTATGGTTGCAACCTCTGCAACCCCTGGCACTGTTTGAAGCTCGTATCTCAGAAACCAGTCCTGAAGGCTTCTGAGCTCAGAGAGGTCGTATCTGCCTGTTCTGTCCACCAGTGCATACTCATAGACCCATCCCACCCCTGTTGCATCAGGCCCCAGGGTGGGTGTTACCCCTGGTGGAAGCTTTCCAGAGACATAATTCAGGTACTCGAGCACCCTGCTTCGTGCCCAGTACATATCTGTGCCATCCTCGAATATCACATAGACGAAGGAAAACCCGAAAAACGAGTATCCCCTTACCACCTTTGCCCCTGACACACTGAGCATCACAGTGGCAATGGGATATGTTATCTGGTCTTCCACCACCTGGGGTGCCTGTCCTGGATACTCGGTGTATATTATGACCTGCACATCGCTCAGGTCAGGTATGGCGTCAAGGGGTATGTTCCTTATGCTGAATACACCCCAGCCAACTATAAGAATGGTGCCAACTATGATGAGAAACCTGTTGTTTATGGAAAACTCTATTATCCTTTTGAGCATATTTATCCTGTTATGGTTTTCTTCAGTGATGGTGCATACCGCTCATCTTTCCGATGGCCTCTTTGAGTCTGCTCTCCGAGTCTATGAGGAACTGGGCACTCACCACCACCGTATCGCCCTCTTTGAGTCCCTCTTTTACCTCGTACCACTCGCCACCCTCCACACCCAGGGTTATCTCCCTTGCCATGAATCTGCCCTCACCGAGGGAGAGTATAACTATGTTTCTCTCGCCTGACCTTATGACCGCCTCCTTTGGCACCACTATGCTTTCCTTTTTTATGGAGGCCTTTATGGTTACATCTGCGTACATATCGGGCTTGAGTTCAAAGCCAGGGTTTGGGAACTCAAGCCTTACCTTGTTGGTGCGTGTTTTCGGGTCCATGAAGGGGTATATGAAGCTTACCCTTCCGCGGTATGTCTTTCCTGGCTGGCTTGTAAGTGTAAGTTCTGCCACATCGCCTGTCTTTATCCATGGCAGTTCATACTCGTATATGTCCACATACACCCATATGGTGGACAAATCCGCTATTGTGTAAAGCTTTGTGCCAGGTTTTACGAACATACCCTCTCTTACGGGTTTTTCCACCACTATGCCCTTCACAGGTGAGTGTATGTGGAGGGTTCGCATGATGGTGCCTGTTCTGTCGAGCTCTTCTATCTGGTGGGGTGGTACATCCCAGAGCTCAAGCCTTCTACGGCTGAGCTCAAGCAGGTCAAGCCCCCTTATGCCCTCAAGTTTTACCTCCCTGCTGTATTTTTTCGCAAGAAGGTACTCCTCCTGGGCTGCAACAAGCTGGGGGCTGTATATCTCAAGAAGGATTTCGTCTTTTTTTACCAGCTGGCCTGTGTAGTCCACATAGAGTTTTTCTATCCATCCCTCTATTTTTGTGTGTATGTGGTAGAGTTTTTTCTCATCGTAGTCAACCCTGCCAACGGTTCTTATGTTCTTTTTAAGGGGCATCTTCTTTACCTTCTGGGTTCTAACCCCTATGTTCTGTACCACACGGGGGTCTATTCTGACTATACCTGCCTCTTCCTCCTCTCCCTCGTAGACTGGTATAAGGTCCATTCCCATGGGTGACTTTCCTGGTTTATCCGAAATGTATGTCGGGTCCATGGGTGCACGCCAGTAGAGAATCTTTTTTTTCTTCTCCTGCCCGTGGCCTGCATGGTCTGTGTGGTCTGCCATATCCATGGTGGCATCCTTACTGTAGAGATACATGTATGTGGCTGTTGCTCCTGCTATTACGGCAAGACAGACCATTATGAGACACAGGGTATTTATCCTTCCTTTCATTTCAGGAATGCCTCCAGCTCTTTTTTGTACAGGCCTGTAAGTCTTTCAAGCTCTGCACCGAGCTTCAGATAGTCTGCGATGGTTCTGTAGTAGGCCCTTCTGAAGTTTATCCACATGCTTTCTGTCTCCAGCAGTTCTCCGAGCCCACCTATGCCGTTTTTGTACCATGCCTCTGCTATGTTCATGGACTCCCTTGCCATTGGTATGAGCTCATCACGGTAGCTCTTTATGAGCTCGTATTTTTCGAGCATTGAGTGGTAGGTATCCCTCACCCTGTTGAGTATTTCCTTGAGTACGAGTTCCTTTGAGCGTTCTGCAGAAATCCTCAGTTTTATCTTTTCCTCCACCCTGCTTCTGTTTTTTTCTGCCCACAGGGGTATGTTAACGCCCACCATAAGGTAGAGTGCGTCCTTTCCGCTGTCCTCAACGGGCATGTCACTTTCGCCAATCTCTGTGTATCTGAGCCCCACTGTGAAGTCAGGATAGTAGACAAGCTCGGTGAGTTTTTCCTCAAGCTCTGCCTTTTTTATCCTGAATTCTCTTATGCGTATCTCCTCTGCGTTTTTTGCCATCTCATAGAGGGTCTCAACTGTAAGGGGTACGGGCACAGGGGCAAGCTCCTCTGTTTTATCTATCCTGTGGGCAGGAGGTCTGTTGAGTATGGCATTGAGCCTTGCACCTACGGTGTGTCTTCTCTCCTTAAGGGTTATTAGTTTGTTCCATGCCCTTTCGTACTTTGCCTCTGCCCTTATAAGCGGGGTGAGGGCCTTTTCATCCACGCTGTAGTTTTTCATGGCAAGCTCTTTAAAATATGCGAGTATCTTTCTGTTTTCCTCTTCAAGCTCTATTGCCCTGTCGAGGTAGTAGAGCTCGTAGTAGAGTTTTTTCACCTCTGTGGTGACATCCCTTATGGCCATCTGGTAGAGCAGTTTTGCCACCTCTATCTCCTGGCTTACGATTTCCCCCTTGAGTGTGAGTTTTCCTGGAAACGGCAATCTCTGGGTTATCTGCAGGGTTCTCTGCTGTGGGCCCCTTCTTGTCTCAACTGGTTCCACAGGATGGATGTAGGTGAGCACGGGGTCATCGTAGGCCTCTTCCGAGGGCTTTTTGCTCCTTACAGCCTCAAGCTCTGCCCTCCTTGCCTGTATGAGCTGGTTGTTCCTTATTGCATACTCTATAAGCCCTCTAAGCCCCTCGGGCTCACCTGCCCACACCCGTGAAGGAATAGACAAAACGAGTGCAAGGAGAACAACCGTTATTCTACCCATTGTAGAATACATGGTCAAAAAAACACCCCTTCCCGTGGCGGTATCATGTATGGCAGTGTTTTTCGCATACCTTACCCAGTTTCTCCATATGGTGTGTGCAGTGTGTGGTGGTGCAGATGTAGTTTTCTGCGGTGATAACCGGCATGGATAGCCCTGCCAGTATAAGTGCCACTATGATGAGGTTTTTAAGGATAAAGCCCCTTGAGGGTCTTGCAGGAGATTCCACACCCCTTCTTTCAAGAAGCCCCTCTATTCTGTCCTTCAGTTCGTAGCCTGCAATGGATGCACCTGGTGTTACCGGCTGAACCGCCCCCTTAAGTTTAAGAAGTGCCCTTGCCACTGGTATGGGGTCTTTGAGTCTCTGTACTGCGGTTCTGTCTGCCTCAAACTCCTTAAGTCTTCTTATCCTCTCTTCAAGGTACCCACCCACTGGAAGATAGAACAGGGCATCCCTGAGAAGGGAAAGTGCCAGTATCCTTAAGGGGTCCTTTCTTCTTCTGTGGTGTATCTCGTGATACATAACGCCCAAGAGTTCATCCCTTTCAAGGGTTTTTATAAGTCCTGTTGATATGTATATCCTTGGACGGAAGAGCCCGTGTGTAAAGGCCACCGCAGTTGAATCATCCCTTATGAGCACAACGCTGGATCCAGGGATGCTGTAAAGGGGCAGGCCCATTATGTTTATATAGCCCTTCAGAAACTCTACAGTGTTCTTCAAGCCAGCATAGATGAGCCCTGTAACAATAAGCCCGCCTGTAAGCCAGAAAAAGAGGACATCCACGGATACATAGGGCAGACATCCCTCAACCACGCTTCTGCACCAGCTCAGAAAGTCCTGAAACATGCCAGAAAGCCTTAAGGTGCCAGCCACTGTGAGCACCACTGCCAGTGCCATGAACACAACAAGCCCTGTCTTTATGTAGCCCACGGTATCAGCTCTTTTTGCCAAGTTCACGGCTCTTCTCCTCAACGAGTCTTCGCAGTCTTTCGAGCTCTCCCGGGTCTTCCTCTGCAAGTATATCCACAAAGTTAACTATAGCAGTGGATTGGGAAAGTTCAAGCACACCCTTAAGCACCTCTCTTGAGACCATCCTCTGAAACTCCTCCTTTGAGTACAGGGCTGAAAAGATGTATCCATCCTCACCCCTTTCTTTTTTTACAAGCCCCTTGTTCACAAGCCTTTCAAGAACGGTGAGAACAGTGGTGTAGGCAACCTTCTTTGCCCTCAGCACCTCCCTGTAGACCTCTCTTCCAGTAAGACAGTCACGATGCCACAGCACCTCCATCACCGCACCCTCAAGCGGGCCCAGTGCCTCTCCACCTGCCTTGCCTATTCTGAAACTTTTAAGAAATGACTTCATGGTTTTATGATATTCTACAGCAGGTAGAATGTCAAGGGGAAAAATCTCCCCCGTCTCTTCGGGTAAGGAGGCTTTTTTTGAGAAAGGGGGCTTTCCTTATGGATGAAGAGACGGGGGCTTGCGGGTTTTAACCTCTGTTTCTTCTGGCGTCATCCCTCCTTCCTTTAAAGAGATATACCACAAAGGCCACACCCACTGCCTGAACCAGAATCCACATTCCCACGCTCATAAGGAATGTGTAATCTGGCCTGTAGGTTCCTGTGGCCTCGTCGTAGCTGTAGCAGAGAAGCTTTATCATATCAAATAGCCCCTCACCCTCTGCGGGTTGTCCGGGGGCATCTGTTCTGTTTATTATCGCCCGAAGGGGGCTTAAGAGTTCTTCCGCATCAAACTCCACACCGTAGATGTGCCTGTATACTCTTCCCTCATCGTCTATTATGGTAACCATGTTCAGATGGTCAAACCCTCCGTCTGGCCTTTTTCTGAACCAGAAGCCTGTCTGGTCTGTAAACCTCTTTATGGTATGGGCGGAAGCGGTGGCAAAGAACCAGTTGCTGAAACGCCTCATAAAGGGGCCTCCGTATTCGGCAAGCCTTTCAGGTGTGTCCCTTTCCGTGTCAAACCCCACACTGAGGACCACCGTTTTTTCACGCACCTCTGGGGGTGCCTCCTTAAGTGCACGCTCTATTGCCATGGTTATGCCAGCACATGTGTTGACACACTCTGTGTATATGAAGCTTACCACCAGGGGTCTGCCCCGAAACTCTCTAAGGTTCAGGGGTTCTCCCCTGTGGTCAATGAGGGTGTGGTCTGTAACCCTTGAGCCTATAACACTGTTTGCCCTCTGAAAGGCGGAACGGATGAACTTCTGGTCCACAGAGGCCAGAGCCCCTGTGGTACCCATAAGGAAGAGCAGGTTAAGGCCGAGCAGGCTCAAGGTCTTCACCTCTTTCCTCCTCCCTTTTGCCGTTGCCATAGCCGTAGGGGCTCCAGTCCTCTGAAAGCACTGGTATCTTTTCAAAGTTACCTGGTGGAGGTGGTGAGGGTGTGTGCGTCCACTCAAGACTCTTCGAGCCCCAGGGGTTTCCTTCAACCCTCTCACCACGCACAAGCCCGTATATCCAGGATACAAGTATCACCAAGGCACCAAGCAGTATCACATAGGAACCATAGGTCACTATCTGCTGTAGACCCTCAAGCTCTGGAAACTGGGGATAGTCGTAGTATCTTCTCGGCATGCCCTTCACACCGAGAACCAGGGTAAGGAAGAATGTTATGTTTGCCCCTGCAAATAGCAGTATAAAGCCGAGTTTGCCAAGGCCTTCGTGATACATCTTTCCCGTCATCTTGGGAAAGAGGTAGTATGTTCCACCTATTATGGCAAAGGTAACAGAGAGTGCCATCACATAGTGGAAGTGCCCGGGTATCCAGTATGTCTCTGTTATGTAGATGTACACACTTGACATGGCATTGGGTATGCCTGTAAGCCCTCCTATAAGGAAGAGAAATATAAAACCAAGCGCATAGAGCATGGGTGTTCTGTACTCTATGGCACCTTTATAGAGGGTGCCCACAAGCCCTATCATGAGTAGCCCCACGGGCACACTTATAAGGAGTGTGAGAAACACATGTATGAGGCTCATCCAGTCAGGTATGCCCGCAACATAGAGGTGATGTGCCCACACGATACCACCCAGCATGACCACACCCCATATACCACCGTAGAGCACCCCACGGTAGTTAAAGATACTGTTGCGTGCAAAGGTGGCCACTATCTCGTACACCATACCCATTGCAGGCAGAAGTATCACATAGACCGCTGGATGCGAGTAGAACCAGAAAAGGTTCTCATAGAGTACCGCGGTACCACCCATGGACGCATTGAAGAAGGTTGTGCCCAGGTATTTATCAAAGGAAATCATGGTTACAGCCGTGCCAAGCACGGGCACAAAGATTATCTGTATTATGAAGGCAGCAAGTATGCACCATATAAACATGTTTAGCTTGCGCCAGGTAATGCCCGGAGCACGCATGTATATTATGGTCGTAATGAAGTTAATCCCACCCGCTATGGAGGAAAACCCTATAAGCAGAACCGTGAATGTATAGAGGGCGGTGTTGCCCTGTGTTATGACCGAGTAGGGTGGATAGCCTGTCCACATTATGTCAGGCGGGTCTGGCACAACGAATGTCAGCAGAGCCAGCACTATGCCCATCCAGAAGAGCCACACACTCAGTGCATTGAGCCTTGGGAAGGCAACATCCCTTGCCCCTATCATGAGTGGCACATAGTAGTTTGCAAAGAACCCTGTAAGTGCTGGTATCTGGTAGCCCAGTATCATGGCTGCCCCGTGAAAATACAGCCACACATTGTATGTGTTTGGATTGTTCGTTAAGGTTGGACCCAGGCTTGCAAGCTCTGTTCTCATGAGCATTGCCATGATACCCGCAACGGCAAAGGCAGCATATGCACCTATGAGGTATAGTATGCCAATCCTCTTGTGGTCTGTGGTGAATATCCACTCCTTGAGGCTGAAACCACTGGATTTGGCTGGTGTTTCTACCGCTGTACTCATATGTTACCTCCTTTCTCTCTGTGGTCTTCAAGCCATCTGCGGAACTCATCTGCAGATACAACCCTTATCTTCCCGTACATTCCAGAGTGTAGAAGTCCGCAGTACTCCGTGCAGGTGAACACATACTCGCCCCTGGTGTGGGTGTTGAACCACAGGTATGTGACCATCCCCGGGACCGCATCCCACTTTACCCTCAGCCCAGGGGCAAAAAAGCTGTGGATTACATCCCTGCTCTTGAGCCTCACCATAACGGGTCTGCCCTGTGGCACCACGATTTCATTGGTAAGGGTTATGTTCTCCTCGGGATAGATAACATCCCATCCCCACATGTAGGCCTCAACCTCCAGCACATAGGCATTCTCGGGCACATTGCGGTACTTCTGCCACACCTCAAAGTTCTTTGCTGCAAGGAATATGTCATCTGCCAGAAATATGAAGGCAGGAATAAGAGTCCATCCCATAACACCCAGGGTGGAAAGCTTAAAGCTTCCGCCCTCCTGGTCAGGCCTCGTTCGCCTGTATTTGAACATAAGATACAGCGTGATAAGGGCAAAGATCAGGCCTATGATGGTTATATCAATCAGCATCTCGTGCCACAGCCTGTCCCATTCTGCTACAAGGTCTGGCACCTGCCCCTTTTCAGATGCACGGGAGGGACCAGCCATAAAAACCAGGGAAAAAACCATTGCAAACACCTTAAGGGTTGTTCTCATGACATCCAACTCCTTTAAGTTTTTTTACTTCCAGAAGTAAAGCTGTGAGACCACAAAAATCCACACAATGTCCACAAAGTGCCAGTACATGGACGCAGACTTTACAAAGGCCAGATTCACCCTGCCACTTAGGGCAGGAATAAGGATGCACAGGAATATGCCCAGCCCCACAAGCACATGGGATGCGTGAAACCCTGTTATGGAGAAGAACGAGGATGAGTACACATTGGTGCTCAGCGTGAAGCCCTTATGATAGAGTTCAATCCACTCATAGAGGGAAAGCCCCAAGAAGACAACTCCCAGTATTATGGTTATAAAGAGCCATACTATGAACCAGTTCATGTCATTTTTCTTCTCCAGCATGGTCTCTGC
>JALUQR010000082.1:0-3981 GCA_027017505.1 bacterium | reverse complement strand
GTCTCTGCAATGTGGATGGTAACACTTGAGCTTATGAGTATGATGGTCATGATTACTGGCACCACAAAGGGCATCTCATGAGGGGTACCAAGTGGTGGCCACACCGGTGCGGTAAGGCGAAGCACCCAGTAGGAGGCAAAAAAACCCACAAAGAGCAGTGCCTCTGCAACTATGAATATGGGCATGGCCCACACACTGAGTCCCTGGTTGTAGCCGTGCTCATCTGCAAATCCCTCTTTTATCCAGCCCGCTATGGATATGAATGTAAGCGGTGCACCTATGCCAAGAGAGAGGGCTGCAAGAAATCCATTATTATAGGCAAAGTAGAAGGTAAAAGAGAGGGGAACAAAAAAGAGTATCCCCACGCTCAGTATCAGTGGCCAGTAGCTTGTATGCCACTTGAGTTCATGTTCAGCACTGTGATTTGCCATTTACTGCACCTCCTGAAAGTTTTTGCCTGAAAAACCGTATCAATCCTTAATAGCAAGCTCCATACCACAGCCCTGTTTTTTTCCTATCCTTTTGTTTTTACTTGGTTTTGTAATCCTTCTGTGCTTTTCCCGTGCGGACATCCACTGTGGCATCAGTGCACAGCACTTTAAGACAGGCACCCCGGTTTTTTACTGTCTTTAAGGGTGTTTTCAGCAAAAACTGTGCAATAATGCCTCATGCGGTCTTTTTGCCGCATCAGAAGTTAAAGCCCACATAGAATCCGAAGCTTGAATAGGTTGCCTTTATGTCTGGCTCGCCAGAGGCTATTGTGCGTCTGTAGTCAACACCCAGGGATATAAGCTCTGAGACCATGTACTCTGCACCAATTCCCAGGTGGTATCCTATGTCAAGGTATGTGGTGTCATTTGTTGGTGGAGAGTTCACCATAAAGGCAACTCCTGCGGGTATTATCCAGGGGCGCAGTTTGCCATCCATTGCGTCAAACCTGTACTTCGGGGCAACAACCACCACAAGCTCTGACACTGTTACCTTTGAGGTTGTGGGTGCACCGAGCAGTGCTGATGTTGTCTGGATTACCCTCTTGTCAGAAAACTTTGCGTACTCGAGCATGACCTCACCGAGTAGCACACCAGGCCCTATGGCACTCGTTATGGGAATATCAAGCCCTGCAGAGAGGGCCCACTGGCCGTCATCGTTGTTAAAGCCTCCTGCCCCGAGGGTATCTGTGAAGACCTCGTTGCCCCTCGTGTTGCTAAGCTCTGGCCATGCATACCTGAAAAAGACCTGCCCGCCAAGCTCCGCACGGGCTGGCAGACAAAAAACAGAAATCATAAATGTTGCCACAACCACACACAGAAGCCTCTTTACCATGGACCTCCCTCCTTCAAATGTTTTTTAAAAAACCGGGGTGCCAGAGGTTCTCCTTGCAACTCCCCTGCCATAAAGGGGCTGAAGGGGGTATTTCCCTCTGAAATCAAATGGTTAGGGGGTCTGGTGTGTTTTACGGGATTAACCGCTGTGGTGTGGCATCATGGAAGTGCAGTGGGTGGGTTGAGTCCTGTAAGGTATTGAAGTAAGTGGACTCACAGGGTTCTGTGCAGTCCTGCCACATGTGGTGGTTTTGTCAGTCCTTTCTGAGTCCGTACTGTTTTATCTTTCTCTGAAGGGTTCTTCGGTCTATGCCCAGTGCCCTTGCGGTGTGTGTTATGTTCCAGTGGTGGAGCCTGAGCATGGAGAGGATGTGCCTTTTTTCACTTTCCTTAAGCGGGCTTACAGCACCAGGGAGTTCCTTTACCGTGGCAGAGCCCAGGGCTTCCTCTATGTGGGCTCCTGTGATGGTGGTGGAATCCCTGTTGAGCACACACACCCTTTCAAGAAGGTGAAACAGCTCTCTCACATTGCCAGGCCAGCTGTAGTTCAGAAGTCTGCTGATGGCACCATCTGAGAGTTTTACGGGTGTGCCCCTGAGTTCTGAAAACCTGGCAACGAAGTATCTTGCAAGCACCTCTATGTCTTCCCTTCTCTCACGCAGTGGTGGTATGTTTATGCGGTACACATTGAGCCTGTAGTAGAGGTCCTCGCGGAAGCGTTTTTTTCTCACCTCTTCCTCGATGTCCCTGTTTATGGCTGCAACTATCCTGGTATTGACCCTTTCTTCCCTTGCTGAGCCCAGGGGTCTGAATGTACCTGTCTCTATGAATCTCAGAAGGCTTGCCTGCACCATGAGGTTCATATCCCCTATCTCGTCTATAAAGAGGGTGCCCTCGTGGGCCATACTTACAAGCCCCACCTTGTTTTCCACCGCACCTGTGAAGGCACCTTTTGTGTGTCCGAAGAGCTCGTTTTCAAGAAGCTCTGGTTTTAAGGACGCACAGTTTATTGCAACAAAGGGCTTGTCCTTTCTTGAGCTTGCCCTGTGTATGGCCCTTGCAACAAGTTCCTTGCCAGTGCCACTCTCGCCACATATGAGAACGGGCAGGTCCATATCCTTTATGAGTTCTATAAGCCTTATGACCTTCTTTATGCCCTCGCTTTTGCCAACTATTCCGTGGTAGTTGATGTGTGTCTGGTCTGTTCTGACCCCGCTGTTTTTGAGTGCCTCTGTGATGACCCTGTCTATCTCATCCATGTTGCAGGGCTTTGTCAGGTAGTGATAGCCACCGAGCTTGATGGTCTTTACCGCATCCTCTATTGACGCATAGCCTGTAAGTATTATGCCCTTTATGGATGGTCTTATCTCACGGAGTTCTCTTATGACATCGAGTCCGTTCATGCCTGGCATCCTCATATCTATGAGTGCACAGTGGAACTCCACCTGTGTGGCGAGTTTTATGGCCTCCTCTGCCCTTTCTGCAGACCATACCCTGTAGCCCCTTGTGGAAAGGGCTCTTTCAAGGGTTCTGCGAAAGACCCTATCGTCGTCAAGAATCAGTATCCTTGCGGTCATATGAGGGTGTTACACCTCTGATATTGGCAGTATGAGTGTAACCTCTGTTCCCTCGCCAACCCTGCTTTTAAGCCTTATCTCTCCCTTAAGGTCTCTCATTATTCCGTAGCTTACTGAAAGTCCCAGCCCCGTGCCACATCCAACGGGTTTTGTGGTGAAGAATGGTTCAAAGACCTTTTTTATGTTTTCCTCTGGTATGCCACAGCCGTTATCCTTTATGACCACATGCACACAGCAGTCTTCCTTTTTTGTGCTCACCTCTATGAGGCCATCTTCCCTGTCTATGGCCTCGATGGCGTTTTTTATGACATTGAACACCACCTGTCTGAACCTGTCCCTGTCCGTCATCACCTGGGGGAGTTCTGGGTCAAGGCGTTTTACAATCCTTATGTTGTATTTTTTTTCGCCCTTCTGTATGAACTCCACGGTCTTTGAGACGAGCTGGTTTATATCTGTCTTTACCAGCTGGTAGAGCCCCTGTCTTGAGAATCCCAGAAGGTCCTGTATTATGCTTCTGCATCTTTCTATCTCTCCGCGCATATCCTGGATGTAGTCTCTGAAGAGTCTTTTCGGTATGGTTTTTGTGGAGGATTGCAGTATACGCCCCAGTTCATCTGATATTATGGAGAGTGTTCCCAGCGGGGTGTTGAGCTCGTGTGCGACTCCTGCTGCAAGCTGTCCGAGGGCTGCCATCTTCTCTATCTGTGCCATCATGGCCTCTTCCTTTATCCTTACCACCCTTCCCTTGGTGACATCCATGACCACCTCCATGACCATGGTTGTTCCATCCCTGTTTTTTTCACCCACCGGGATTGCGAGCACCTCAAGGTTTCTCTGTTTGTCCTCTGCTGGCATGGAGAATTCGTAATGGGTTGGCACACCGTAGTCTATGGTTCTTCCTGTGGGACATATGGTGCAGAAGCCATGGCCGAAGGTGAGGGTGCGATAGCACATGCGCCTTTTTCCCACATGTAGCCCCTTGAACCACTGGCGTGCCTTTCTGTTCATCCATCTTATTCTGTGCTCGCTGTCTGTAAAGAGGATGGCACAGTCTATGGTGTCCAGTGCCTGCTCTATGAATA
>JALUQR010000081.1:7884-13462 GCA_027017505.1 bacterium | reverse complement strand
CATAAATCCTCTAAACAAAGTGTTGAACCAATCACATAGAGGTGGTAAATATGTCTGTACCAAGTGCCTTTCTAACCAATAACAGCTAACCTTAAAAACTCAGTAAATCCAGTAGCTTAAGAACACAACACCTGTGCTCACTACTGACAAAAACCCTCTTTTTTGAACCACTCAAGCCCATCAAACAAGTCCTATGCACCGTAGCAGGTCTTCTCCTCTGGCGGGGTGAGCACATCCTTAAGGTAAAGGCCCGTGTAGGAGTGTCTGTTTTTTGCCACCTCCTCAGGTGTGCCACATGCAACAAGCCTGCCACCCTCGTCACCACCCTCTGGGCCAAGGTCTATTATGTGGTCTGCAAACTTTATAACATCCATGTTGTGCTCTATTATGACCACTGTGTTGCCCGCATCGGTGAGTCTTTTAAGCACGCTGAGAAGCTTCTCTATATCCGCAAAGTGAAGGCCTGTTGTGGGCTCGTCGAGTATGTAGAGGGTTCTACCAGTGGAGGGTCTTGAGAGCTCCCTGGAAAGTTTTATCCTTTGGGCCTCTCCACCTGAAAGGGTGGTTGCAGGCTGGCCAAGCCTTATGTAGCCAAGCCCAACATCCCTGAGCACCACAAGTTTACTTCTTATTGCAGGGATGTTTTTGAAAAACTCCAGGGCTTCTGTAACCGTCATCTCAAGGCATTCCGCTATGTTCTTGCCCCTGTACTTTACCTCAAGGGTTTCGGGATTATATCTTTTACCTCCACAGGCATCACACCTCACATACACATCGGGCAGAAAGTGCATCTCCACCTTGATGGTGCCCTCGCCCCTGCAGGTCTCACACCTGCCACCACGGACATTAAAGCTGAATCTACCAGGCCCGTAGCCACGCACCCGTGAGTCAGGAAGCTGGCTGAAAAGCTCCCTTATGGGGGTAAAAAGCCCCGTGTAGGTGGCAGGATTACTTCTGGGGGTTCTGCCTATGGGGCTCTGGTCCACCGCTATGACCTTGTCTATGTGTTCAAGCCCCTCTATCTCTCTTACAAACCCTGCCCTCTCCTTTGAGCCATAAAGCCTTCTTACAAGATTCCTATAAAGGGTGTCCACCACAAGGGTGCTCTTTCCAGAGCCACTGACCCCTGTAACACAGGTTATAAGTCCCAGGGGAATGCTCACATCCATATCCCTTATGTTGTTTGCCCTGACCCCCTTGAGGGTCAGAAACCTTCCATCGGGCTTCTTTCTTACAGATGGCACTGGTATGGAAAGCGTGCGTGAAAGATATTTGCCTGTAAGTGAATGGGGATTTTTCATAATATCTGCTGGACTGCCCGTTGCAACAACCCAGCCACCCTCCTCTCCAGCACCCGGCCCCATATCCACCACAAAGTCTGCACTCCTTATGGTGGTCTCATCGTGTTCCACCACTATTACGGTATTGCCCATATCCCTTAACCTTCTAAGTGCATTAAGTAGCCTTCTTGTATCCCTCTGGTGAAGTCCTATGGATGGCTCATCGAGCACATAGAGCACACCTGTAAGGCCACTTCCTATCTGTGTTGCAAGCTTTATCCTCTGGGCCTCTCCACCCGAAAGGGTGAGGGTGGGGCGGTCAAGGGTTATGTAGCCAAGCCCCACATTGTAGAGGAATATGAGCCTTGCGGTTATCTCCTTTATGATTTTCTCTGCTATCTTCCAGCTTGTGGCATCGAGCTCAAGGCCCTGGAAAAACTCTATTGCGTCCTTAACACTCATGCGGGTTATGTCCCATATGGAGTGTTTTCCCACCTTTATGTGGAGTGCCTCGCGTTTAAGCCTTGAGCCCCTGCAGGCAGGACACACAATGTGGCTTATGTACTGGGCAAGTTCCTGGCGCACCCTATCAGAAGTGGCCTCACGGTAGCGCCTTTCAAGGTTGGGTATAACACCCTCAAAGGGCTCGAAGAATCTGTATTGTCTGCCACCCCTCCGGTAGACAAACTCTATTGCATCCTGTGTGCCAAAGAGTATTGCGTCGCGCACCTTTTTTGGAAGCTCTCTGAAGGGAAGCTCTGGGGAAAACCCATAGTGGCGTGAAAGTGAGGTTATAATGTCCTCGTAAAGGGTGGTGGGCCTTCTCTCTGTTTTTCTATTCCAGGGCACTATGGCACCATCCATAAGTGAAAGCTCAGGGTCAGGCACTATGAGTGAGGGGTCAAAGCTTGTCTTCTCGCCAAGTCCCTTGCATTCAGGGCATGCACCGTGAGGGCTGTTAAAGGAAAATGTGGTGAGCGTTATTTCAGGATAACTTATACCGCATTTTATGCAGGAGAGTTTCTCGTTGAAGAAGAACTCCCTGCCATCGGAGGTTTCAACCTTTGCAATCCCGCCTGAAAGGGCTGTTGCAAGCTCAAGGGCTTCAGAAAGCCTGAGTCCCACGCCCTCTTTTATCGTCAGGCGGTCTATGAGCACATCTATGTAGTGTTTTCTTCTTTTATCGAGGGCATCCACCTCGAAAAGCTCCACCATACGGCCATCTATTCTGGCCCTGGTGTAGCCATCCCTTTTAAGGGCAGAGAGTTCGTTACGGTACTCACCCTTTCTTCCCCTTATTATGGGTGAGAAGATGGTAAGCCCTGTGCCCTGTGGAAGTTCAAGCAGGCGTTCTGTCATCTGCTGAATAGACTGCGTTGTTATGGGTTTTCCGCACCTGTAGCAGTGGGGTGTGCCCACGGTGGTGAAAAGTAGCCTCAGATAATCATAGACCTCTGTTACGGTGCCAACTGTGGAGCGCGGGTTCTTTGAGATGGTTCTCTGCTCTATGGATATGGATGGTGAAAGCCCCTCTATGCTTTCCACCTCGGGCTTTGCCATCTTCTCGAGAAACTGGCGTGCATAGGCAGACAAACTCTCCACATACCTTCTTTCACCCTCTGCGTATATGGTATCGAAGGCAAGAGAGCTCTTTCCAGAGCCACTCACCCCTGTTATCACTATGAGGCTGTTTTTTGGTAACTCTAAGTCTATACCCTTTAAGTTGTGCTCTCTTGCACCCTTTATTACAATCCTATCCATGGTTCAACCTGACAGTGGCCATCCTTCCTGCAAGCTCCACCGCCTTTACCATATTTTCATGTCCTGCAACACCCTTCCATGCAATCTCATAGGCTGTGCCGTGGTCAACAGAGGTTCTTATGATGGGTAGCCCGATGGTAACATTTACCGCTGTCTCAAATGATGTGAGTTTCACAGGGATGAGTGCCTGGTCATGATACATGCACACACAGCAGTGGAACTCTCCCCTCTGTGCCCTCCAGAAGAGGGTGTCCGCAGGCCACGGCCCTGTTGCATCTATGCCATCTTTTCTTGCGCGTTCTATGGCAGGTTTTATAACCCTCTGCTCCTCACTGCCGAAAAGCCCCCCCTCGCCCGCATGGGGGTTGAGCCCGCAGACAGCTATCCTCGGGGTGTCAATGCCAAAGTAGGTCCTCAGGGTCTCATCACTCAGGCGTATGACCCTGTATATATCATCCTCTCTGAGAAGCTCTGGCACAGAGCCCAGCGGGGTGTGTATTGTAACAAGTGTAACCTTGAGTGTGTCTGTGGCAAACATCATTGCATAGTCTGTGGTATGTGTGAGGTGGGCTATGAACTCTGTGTGTCCTGGAAAGCTGAAGCCAGCGAGCCTTGCTGAAAGCTTGTTTATGGGTGCGGTAACCATGGCATGGAACCTGCCCTCAAGACAGCCCCTGACAGCCTCTTCCACATACTCTATCATGGCCCTGCCACACACCGCAGAGGGATGACCGGGCTTTATCGAATGGGGGTCAAGCTCTGACACATTTATGACGCTTTCTTCAGGCAGGGGTTCAAGCCCCATAAGCCCTGAGATGTGCTCAAGGACTGCCCTGTCTCCTATAACCAGAGGCCTTACATTCTCCCTTATGCTCTCTTCAGCAAGGGTGCGCAGTACCACCTCAGGGCCTATGCCCGCAGGATCTCCCATGGTTATGGCAACGGTGGGCTTTGTCATGTTCAGAGCCTTATCTCTATATGTGCCACCTTCTTCATGTATTCAAGCCAGGCACGGTATCTTTCGTCAAATGCCCTTTTGAAGAGCCTTTCCCGTATGATGTGTTTTACCTCCTCAAGGGGTCTGGGCTTGCCCTCTTTTACATCCACAAGCTGAACGATGTATATACCCCCTGGTGTTCTGAGTGGTGGACTTATCTCACCTGGTTTAAGCCTTTCCACAACACCCCTTATAAGGGGCGAGAGCTCTTCAAGCTCTGTGTATCCAATGTCTCCACCTGCCCTGCTCGATGGTGCATCGGAGAACTCCCTTGCAAGCTCCTCAAAGGGTCTGCCCTCTTTGAGACCTTCAAGAACAGCCTTCAGACGGCGTTCCAGAAGTTCCTCCTCTCCCCTCTCAAGAAGGATTATCCTCAGCCTGTAGGTTGCTGGCAGAAGAAACTCTTCTTTGTGGCTTCTGTAGTATTCCTCTATGTCCTCTTCTTTTATCTTTATCCTTGAGCGAAACTGTGCGTCCATGAATTTTGCCTTGCGTATGTCCTCGCGGAGTCTGTCCCTGTACTGTTTGTATGTGAGCCCGCTTCGTTCCAACACCTCCATGAGGGCGTCATCTGTAAGCCCGTTTCTTTCCTTCACATCCTCTATGGCATTGTCTATCTCTGCCTCACTTACCTCTATGCCCATCCGCTCTGCAGACTGCTTTATAAGGGCATCCTCTATGAGAAGGTCAAGCACAAGGCTTGCCCTGGTGTTCCTGTCTTCTGCCCTCAGGTCTTCCCTGAGTCCCCTGGTTATGACCTTCATGGAGGTCTCAAGCTCTGAAAGGGTTATGACCTGATCATTGACGATGGCAATGATTCTGTCAACTATCTCAGAGCGTACGGGAAGCACCACACAGAGGAGAAACAACACACATATGACTATGGCTGGTTTGGGCTGTGCTTTCATGATGATAGAAACTCTCTGTCCACATCTATTTCTATGTTCTGTTTGAGTGTGAGTATCCACTCACGATACTTCTTTTCTGCCCTCTCGCGTTTTATCTTCTCCATTATGATGTCCTTTACATCCCTGAAGCGCAGTTTTCTGCCCTTCTTTTTGTCCACCACCTTGAATATGTGATAACCATAGGGGGTCTTAACTATCCTGCTTATGGCTCCCCTGGGAAGTTTGAAGACTATCTCGAACTCAGGTGGCATATCGCCCTTTCCGAAGAAACCAAGGTCTCCGCCCTTTTCAGCCTCAGGCCCTATGGAGTATTTTTTTGCAAGCTCCTCAAAGGGCTCTTTTTTAAGCAGTTTCTTTATCCTCTTTGCCTCTTCCTCTGTTTCAACCACAATCATACGGGCACGCACCTGCTGGGGTATCTCGTAATTCTTGCGATTTCTGTTGTAGTACTCCCTTGCGTCCTTTTCGGTCACCTTTACGGTCTTATCTATCACCTCGTGGATGGTCTTCTTTATAAGAAGCCTTCTTTTTATCTCCTTCTTCCACTCATCCAGGCTACCGTATTTTTCCTTTATGACCGTCTTCACGGACTCATCGCCCCCTTTAAGAAAGCCCTCTACCTCCTCTTCCAC
>JALUQR010000081.1:1407-7874 GCA_027017505.1 bacterium | reverse complement strand
CCATGAGAATAAGCTCCTCTTCTATAAGCTGGTTAAGGAGGTTTCTCTTAAGCTCTCTCAGTTCAGGAGGGGTTAGCCTTTCCCTTTCGGGCACTATTCTTTCAAGCATTGCGTCAAAGTCTTTCTCTGTTATGACCCTGTTACCTATCCTTGCGATGATGTGCTCCCTTTTTACCTCCTTTTGCTCACCAGCCCTCTCGCACCCTGCAAGGAAAAGAAGAAGCACCACCGCAACCATTAAGGACAGTTCCCTGTGTATAAAAGAAGCCCTCATCATAATTAGAAAATTTTATCACCCTTCTGTAAGTTCTTTCAACACATATCTTGCCTCTGCGATGGGGTCCAGCGTGGTCTGCATTATGTAGATGAGTTTCTGCTCCCTGTTAAGGAAGAACCTGTCGGAGTCTCTCACCAGTGCTGAGACCCGCTCTGCAAGGTGTGGCAGTTTTTTGCCCGCATCAGGAGAAAACCTTATATGGAGTCTGTTGCCCCTCTGGGTAAGCTCTGTGATGGAAAGCCTTTTAAGTGTAAGCTTAAGGGCCACCACATCAAAGAGGTTTCGCACCACATCGGGAAGTTTGCCGTATCTATCAATAAGCTCTTCTTTGAGCAGTTCAAGCTCTTCTGTATCCCCTGATATGGCAAGCCTTTTGTAGAAAGAGAGCCTTTCCCTTTCATCGGGCATGTAGTCCTCTGGCACATACTGGGAGAGCCTGAGCGAGACCTCTGGCTCGGGCTCTTCCACAGGGACCTCGCCTTTAAGCTCGTTGAGGGCAGACTCAAGCAATGTGGTGTACATATCGAAGCCCACCTCCATTATGTGCCCTGATTGTCTTGTGCCGAAGACCTCTCCCGCACCTCTTATCTCAAGGTCATGCATGGCTATTCTGAAGCCCGAGCCTGGCTCTGTGAGCTCCCTTATGACCTCCATCCTCTTTCTTGCCTCTTCTGTAAGGCCTGGATTCTGCGGACAGATAAGATAGGCATAGGCGTGCTGGTTGCTTCTGCCAACCCTTCCGCGAAGCTGATAGAGTTCTGCAAGTCCGAAACAGTCTGCCCTGTTTATTATTATGGTGTTTGCCCTGGGTATGTCCAGGCCACTCTCTATTATGGATGTGCAAAGAAGTATGGTGTACTCACCCTCTATGAAGCGGAGCATAACCCGTTCAAGCTCTCTTTCCTTCATCTGTCCGTGGGCTATGCCTATCTTCACAGGGCCTGCCTGTATGTCAGATAAGAGCTCTTCCAGAAACCTGTGGATTGAGTCTATATCCTCCACCCTGTTGTGTACGAAGAAGACCTGTCCTCCCCTGCGAAGCTCCCTCTCTATGGCATCCCTTATGAGCTGGGGCTCGAAGCCTATAATCCTTGTGGTTATGGCGAGTCTGTCCTCTGGCGGGGTGTTTATAACGCTTATGTCCCTTATGCCTGCAAGGCAGATGTGAAGGGTTCTGGGTATGGGTGTTGCGGTAAGTGTGAGCACATCCACATTCTTTTTTATCTCCTTGAGTCTTTCCTTATCTCTCACACCGAAGCGGTGTTCCTCGTCTATTATGAGAAGGCCCAGGTCCTTAAACCTCACATCCCTCTGCAGAAGCCTGTGTGTGCCAATTATTATATCCACCCTGCCACTGGCAAGTGCGTCAAGGGTTTTGGTCTGTTCCCTTCTTGACCTGAAACGGCTCAGCACATCTATGCTTACGGGATAACGGGCGAACCTTTCGCAGAATGTCATGTAGTGTTGCTGTGCGAGTACCGTTGTGGGTACAACCACTGCAACCTGTTTGCCATCGAGCACGCATCTGAAGGCTGCCCTCATGGCGACCTCTGTCTTGCCGTAGCCCACATCCCCGCAGATGAGTCTGTCCATCGGGCGGGGCTCACCCATATCACGCATAACATCCTCTATTGCACGGAGCTGGTCGGGTGTTTCCTCGTACTCAAAGCCTGCCTCAAACTCCCTGTAAAGACCATCAGGAGGGCTGAAGGCATGTCCCCTTGCGGTCTTTCTTGCCATGTAGAGGCGAAAGAGCCTCTGGGCAACCTCTCCAACCGCCTTTCTCACACGCCTTTTCTTTCTCTCCCATCCCGTAGAGCCGAGTTTATCAAGCTCAGGGGTTCTGCCGTCAATACCCCTGTATTTTGAAACCAGGTCTGCCCTTGCAACAGGCACATAGAGCCTGTCACCGTCACGATACTCTATGAGTATGAAGTCTGTCTCTGCACCCCCGCTTTCAAGCCTCTTTATGCCCCTGTAGAGACCTATCCCGTGGTCACGGTGGACAACAGGATCACCCTCCTTTATGTCCTTAAGCTGGGTCGTAAGGGCATCCATGCCACCTCTAACAGATGGCCTTCTCTTTACACGCTCGCCAAATATCTCCTCCTCGGTTAGAATAACAAGGGCCTCATCAAGAAGCCTGAATCCTGTGGAAGGAGTCCCCACCACAATACCCAGGAATCCGCCACGCCCCTTTTCAGGAATCTCACCGGCAGACCTTACTGAAGGGGAGAACTCATCGAACAGCTCGCACATCCTTTCGGCCTGCACGGTGTTGTGTGCGGTAAGATAAACCCTTAAGCCATGGTTCAGCCACTCCTCTATACTTCTTTTAAGAGGGGAAAGCTCCTTTCTTCTTTTAAGCTCTGCCGATATATCCTGATTCGACACCACAGATACAGCCATGCCCTCTGTTCTGAGGGGTTCTATCCTCACCGTGGAATATATGGCTGTGGTGGACTGAAACTCCCCTCTTTCCATATAAAGCTCACCACCTGTAACAATTGCATCCCCACACCTTCTGTCCATATCCTCGTCAAGCACTGCACACTCCTGTTCCACCACAAGAGGGTCCACAACAAAGAGTGTGATGTCCTCTGGCAGGTAATCGAAGAGTGTGGAAAGGTCTCTGTAGAAGAGGGGTAGAAGGGCTGACATGCCGTCTGTGTACACACCGTCCCTTATTGCGTTGTAGAGGGGCTCCCAGTCTCTTCTTTTAAGTCCCCTGCGGTCTACTCTTTCAAGCAGTCCTGCCCTTGCAAGTGCCCTTCCCTCTACCGAAAGGTCCAGCTGGCAGAGGGGAAGAAGGGTGACCCTTTTAAGCTCATCGAGTGAGCGCTGGGTGTAGAGGTCAAACCTTCGTATGGACTCTATCCTGTCATCCATGAATTCTATTCTTACGGGGTTTTCCATAAGTGGTGGGTAGACATCGAGTATAAACCCGCGTACACTCATCTCACCGCGGTCTTCAACCATGCTCATCCTTCTGTAACCCATCTCCTGTAGCTTGAGTACAAGCCTGTCTCTGGGATACTCACAGCCCTTTTGAAGCTCCACGGTACAATTCTTAAGGGCGGTCACTGGAATGAGCCTTTCTCTTACTGCCCTTAAAGAGGTGACCACAACCCACGGGCCTTTAGAGGTAAGGAGCCCGTACAGGGCTGAAAGCCTCTGTGCCTCAACCTCTGGGTCTGGATTCTGCCTTTCAAAGGGAAGAAGCCCGTTTGAGGGAAAAAGCATAACCCCATCTGTGCCAAGAAAGAAGCTTAAATCCCTGAAGAACCTTTCAGCCTCCTCATCTGTGGAAAGTAGCACAACAGAGGTATCTCCTTTTTCTCTAAAGTGGCGTGCGACAAAATATGCCCTTGAGGAGCCATAAAGCCCCGAAACAGTGCAGACCTCTTCCCTCCCGAGGGTTAGAACCCTACCCAGGCACTCACTGAAAGAGAGATTGGAGGAAAGAGAATCCACTCTCATATAAAACACATATTATAACACAAGGTCATCTGGTTTTACAGCACACAGAGATGGGTTGATTTTACCGCAATCTTCTGTATCCTTAAATAGTATGGAACGCAGAAGGGTGGTCATAATGGGTGCTGCGGGCAGGGACTTTCACAACTTCAATGTGTACTTCAGGGATAACCCTGCCTTTCAGGTGGTTGCCTTCACAGCCACCCAGATACCCTTCATACACGGAAGAACCTATCCTGCCCAGCTTGCGGGAGGGCTCTATCCAGAGGGCATACCCATATATCCAGAGAACGCTCTGCCTGAACTCATAAAGGAGCACTCCGTGGATATGGTTGTGTTTGCCTACAGCGATGTATCCCACGAGTATGTGATGCACAGGGCAGAGCTTGTCTGCTCGCTGGGTGCAAACTTTGTCATTCTCGGTGCTGAAAAGACAATGCTTTCTGCAGAAAGGCCTGTAATCTCTGTGTGTGCGGTCAGAACGGGCTGTGGAAAAAGCGGGGTAACAGAGTTTGTTGCCATGGCCCTGAAGGAACAGGGCAAAAGGGTGGTGGTAATAAGGCATCCCATGCCCTATGGCAACCTTCTTGAGGAAAGGCTACAGCGCTTTGAGACCACCACAGACATTGACCGCCATAACTGCACCATAGAGGAAAGGGAGGAGTTCGAGCACCTTGTGGAACAGGGCATAGTGGTTTACGCAGGGGTGGACTACGGGGAAATACTCAAAAGGGCAGAGCAGGAGGCAGAGATAATCATCTGGGATGGTGGAAACAACGACCTTCCGTTTATAAAGCCCTCTCTTGAGCTTGTTGTTGCAGACCCCTTCAGAAAGGGTGATGAGCTCAGGTATCATCCAGGAGAGGCAAACCTTCTGAGGGCACATCATGTGATAATAAACAAGGTCAACACCGCCAGGGCATCCGACATAAAAGAGGTGGAGGACAATGTAAGAAGGGTCAACCCGCGGGCGGGTATAATAAAGACCTCCTCTGTCATATATGCGGACAACCCTGAGGCAATAAGGGGAAGGCGTGTTATAGTTGTTGAGGATGGGCCCACACTGACGCACGGTGGAATGCCACTCGGGGCAGGCGTGCTTCTGGCACGCACATACGGAGCAACGCCTGTTGACCCCCTGCCCCATGCAGTTGGAACCATAAGGGAGGTCCTCTTACGCTACAGAAACCTTAAGTGTGTACTGCCTGCAATGGGCTACAGCACGGAACAGATAAGAGAGCTTGAAGAGACCATAAACAACACCCCTGCAGAGTTCGTGCTCGTTGCAACACCAGTGGACCTTACAAGGATAATAAACATAAACAAACCAGCACTCAGGGTTCGCTACAGGATAGAAGACCACACGGGAAGACTAAAAAGTGTTATAGAAGAGTTTCTTAAAGGTGTCTGCTGAGGGTATGCTGGAAACAGACCTGCTACTGGAGGGTCTTGAGGGTATCGTTTAGCTCCACATCCTCGTATGCCCTTTCAAGAAGCTCACGGGCAGAGCTACCATCCTTTGGATATATGGCATAACCGTAGTGGAGCCCCTCTTTGAGCTCTGAAGGCGCCTTTGCAGACGCAATGGTCTTTTTGAGAACCGATACCACCCTCTCGTCTGTTTCGGGATACAGTATGCCTATGGTGTTTTCATCGAGGAAGGCACAGGCATCGAAGTTTCTTATGTTCTTCTTTATAAACGAATAGAGCCTTTTAAGGAACCTCTTTCTTGCCTCACCTGGCATGCCGTTGCCGTTCATAGACAGGGTTACAACAGTGAGGTTCTTTTTATACCTTCTTGCCCTGTTCAGCTCTTCGTTTATCCTTCTTATGAACGCATCGGAGCCAATAAAGCCCTTCTTTTTCTCAAGTATGTAGGCAAAGGCACGCTCCACATATATTCTGAACCTTTTAAGCACATCCACATCTTCCTCTGTGAAGGTTTCTGCCTCAAGTGAGTCCGGGGTGCTTTTGTTAAAGAATGTCAGCGTGCCCACCACATTACCGTGGAAGAGAAATGGCGTGGACACAGCACTTTTCACCATGGGGTTTTCCTCTTCTGAAAAGCCCTTTACCACCACATCCTTTGTCCTCAATACCTCTTTGAATACATCCCTCTCTGCTGAAAGGAAGTGCTGTTTTATCTTTTTGTTTTCAAGACCGAATGACGCTGCCTCTTTGAACTCTCCCCTGAGGTCTTCATCGAGCCTCAGTATACAGCCCTCTGCATCGAGAAGTTCCACCGAGGAGGTCGCTATGGTAAGAACGAAGCTGTCTGACTCCTTCATCCCGAGAAGTTCAAGCCCCTTTTCATCCACAGAGAGCATACGCCTTGAGTGGCTCAGCCTTCTTTCCTCCTTGACCTTCTCGCATATGCTCTCTGCTATAAGGCCTGATACATCCTTAAGAAATGCCTCGTAGAACTTTGTAAGCCCCTTCTGTGAGATAATCTGTCCGCTGAAGACCCCTATAATCTTATCCCCTGAAAGAAGTGGCAGTGCGACATACACCCTTTTTAGGCCCTCCTCTTCAACCCTGTCAACAAGCACAACCTCTCTTTTGTTCTTTGCCACCCAGCCCTCAAAACCTGCATCAGGGGATACCGCAACAGGGCCAGAGAAAAGCTCACCCTCAAGGCTTAACGCCCTCAGGACGAATCTTTTTGCGTCCCTCACGAGTATGTAAAGCGAGCATGTAAGACCTGGCACAAGCT
>JALUQR010000081.1:0-1397 GCA_027017505.1 bacterium | reverse complement strand
CTCCTCGGGGCTCTTTTTCTTGAGTTCCTTCCACAGAGCGAACTTTGCCGCATCGAGCTTCATGCGCTCGTACTCCATGGACCTTTTTATGGCCTCTGCTGCAAGCTCACCGAGAAGCTGTAGAAAGTCCCTGTCACTCTGGGTGAATATGTGCTCTGGCACCCCTGAATTTACATTTATAACCCCTATTACCTCTCCATCAGACACGAGGGGCACGCACACCGCATTGTATATGTTCCTTCCCACACTGGGGAAGCCCTCTATCCTGCCGGATATGATTCTTGCCCTGCCCTCTTTTACAACCTTTCCACAGATACCCTCGCCAACCTCCACGCGCACCTTCCTCTTTATAGACTCATCTATCCCGCTTGCGACCTCTATCTTGAGCACCCCTTCCTCTCTGTCAAGTAGCATTATACTGCCACTTTCTGCCCCGCTTGATGTTATGGCAAGCTTTAAGATTTCAGAGAGAAGCTCCTCGTACCTTGCGGTGAGTCTGCCCGCATCGAGCATGTCATACATGTAGGCGAGCCCGCCGTATCTTTTCTCTCCCTCTTCGGAAAGATTCAGACTCCAGAGAAGCCTTGCACCCAGGGGAGAGATTCTTTTGAGCTCACGAAGCTCCCTTTTCTGCATAATCTCTGTGGACACATGGTTCTGGAGGGCATCTATGACGATGTCTATTCCATCACTCTGCTGGCATCTTACAAGGTCATCGGGGTCTGTGGAAAGCACTATCCCCAGATGGGGAGACAGCCTGTAGCCGAACTCCCTGAGTTTAAAGACCAGGGCATCGGGGTTGGGGTCAACTATTATGGAGACCTTTGTTAGAGGGTCTCTCAGTATAACAGAAAGTAGCTCCAGCGTCTCCCTTCCTGCCCCTATGATGGCTACCCTTTTAAGAAGTGTGCCACTTTCTACCATACCTCCACCCTTTCGAGTATCCTGAGGGTGACAAGTGTGTCAAGAAGCACTGCAAAGCGCTTCTTTCCCCCTCGCTCCTCTTCTATGAGGGTTTCAAAGTCCTGATTGATACTTTCTTCAGTAGGGGCTTTATAGACCTCTACGCACCAGTTGCCAGAACCATTGCTGTTAAAGGTAAGGAGCGTGGTAAATGCAGGTAAACCCCTCAACCTCTCGTATTCTGCGTGTATTACATCGCCCTGCCTGAGATATATACTGCCTTTACCCCTCTTTGTTTCAACATGCACCACACATGTTGCCTCTTTCATATGGAGAAGATCAAGCAGGTCTTTTAACCCTATATCCTCCAGCCTACCTTCTACTTTCATACGAGCTGTGCGTAAACCCCTTCTTCCCGTCTTTACTATTATATCAATAAAATTGCAAAATTGTCAAAAACAATATTTCCCTTTTTGTGCAAATCTTGTATCCTT
>JALUQR010000080.1 GCA_027017505.1 bacterium | reverse complement strand
CCTTAAGCCATCTTATGATTCTGCACCTTATCCTCTCTATTATCTCAGGGGAGTCCTTTGCCGAAAGCTCTGCCCTGAGTTCGTCAAGCTCATCTATAAACTCTGTGTGTTCCCTCATGTGGGAGAGGCTATAGGGAAAGCCTGCCCTTTCCATGGCCCTCTCCTCGTCATGAAAGTGAAAGACCACATACTCATCGAGAAACTCAAGAAGCCTCAATACCTCCTCCTTTGCCCTGCCCTCTTCTATGGCATCCACGAAGAGTTCCACCCGTTTGAAGAGCTCGCGATGCTGTCTGTCCTGCCATATCACCCCGGTGGATGGAAAACTGTATGTAAACCTTTCTGCCACCTTTCCACCTGAAAAAACACAAAAACATTTCCCCTCAACATGCCATCCTGTTTCTTAAAAAACCAGAACCTTACTAATGCACCCTATAGAGAGCAGTATGTGCGGGGCAGTTTTGCGTCATGCCCGGGACATTCTACAGCATCCCTCACTGCAGTGTGCAACCCTGGGTATCATGAATCTTCGCAGGGCAACCAGCATGGTCTCACCTCCTTATTATTAAGGTTCTATTCGTGAATACTGTAAAGGAGCATTGCCCTGAACTGTTTGCGCTGTTTGGGTGTGAGTATGGATAAAAACTCCTTTAGTGCCCTGTAGCGGTTGAGCCTGAGGGCTGTCCTCTCACGCTCTATTTCTTCAAGCTTCTCTTTTATGCTATCCATGTCAATCTCGCCCTCAAGGAGAAGCTCTCTGAGTTCCACCTCGAGTATCTTTATCCTGCTTTCCGCCTCTATCTTTTCCTTCTTGTAGCTGAGCCTGAGTTTTGCAAGCTCTGTTTTCTGTTTCGGGCTCAGCTCAAGCTTTGATATGGCCTTGTAGAAGAAGTATCCCTTTCTGTGGTGTTTCTTTGAATGATACTTTCCGTGGCCTGTGCCATCTTCCCCTGTAACAGCAGGGGCTGGCACAGCCACACCCATGGCAAGAAGAAGTATAAGTAGTGAGAGCAGTCTTTTCATCTTCCATTACTCCTGTTTTTTTGTTTAACCTGTACTGAGAAACCTATCCTCAAGCCAGCTTCTAAGTAGCTTCCAGGGTTTCCTTGTCACCTTTGAGAGCACCCATCGGTAGAACTCCTGTGCGCTTTCCCTGCCCCTTATCACATCGTAGTAGCGTAGCATTATTGCTGGTTCTTTCTCCACCATTCTGTACCACAGCCTTGGATGTCCGTAGACGAGGTCTGAGAGTTTCACAAGGGCCCTGAACTCGGGGTAGAGTTTCCTCCTGAGGTATTCCCTGTAGGGTGCAAACCCTGTGGTGTTTTTCTCTATTGCCTCAACGAGTGCCTCTCCTGCAACTCGTGCGGACGCTATGGCATAGTATATGCCCTCACCCAGAAAGGGGTCCACCAGATGTGCCGCATCTCCTATGGCCATGGCCCTGGGCCTTATAACGGGGTGTCCATCGCTGTGGTAGATGGGAAGCATCCAGCCGTGGACCTTCCCGTTGAGGGCCTTGCCTGCAAGGACCCTGTGGTTTTTGAGGAACTTCTCAAAGTCACCCCTGAGCCTTCCCCTGCACCTTTTTGACTCACCTGCCATGCCCACTGAAAGAAGTCCCTTTTTGGGGAATATCCAGGCATAGCCATGGGGAACCTCTCCGAAGTCTATAAAGAGGGCACCGAGCATCTTCTCTGTCTCCTCTTCGCTGGTGGGTATCTCCATGGTGCAGGATATGCCGAATTCCCGCGGGTTAAGTGAAAAGTGCTTTCTTGCAACAAGACTGCCTGCACCATCCGCACACACGAAAAATTCTGCCCTGAATGTTCTGCCACCCTCGCATATAACCTCTATGTGGTGTGAGCCCTCAACGAAGTCCTCCACCTTACAGCCCTCAACAACCGTGGCACCTGCCTTCCTTGCCCTTTCCACAAGGTAGTTATCGAAAACCTCTCTTTTAACATTGTAGCCCACAGGCTCGTCAGACAGTATGTCCACATATCTTGTCTGCCTGTAGCTGAATATGGCACCGTACACAGGGGTCTCTATGAGGTGGCTTATATCGAGCCCCTCGATCGTGTCTATCTTTGTGGATATGCATCCTCCGCAGGACTTGTATCTCGGGAACCTCTCTCTGTCAATTCCAACAACATCGTATCCCCTGCTTGCCAGCTCATAGAGCAGTGTTGCCCCTGCAGGGCCAAGCCCTGATACGATCACATGATGCATCATTCTGTCTCCTTCTCAACGCTGTATTCCATGAAGTCACACCAGAAGCCATTCTGCATGAGGCTTTCGTACTCCCACCTGAGAATCTTAAGGTGTGCCTTCTCCATGTCAAGAAGTTTTGTAAGGAAGAGTTTCTCATCGGGGCTGTTCGCCTCTTTGAGCATATCTGAGTAAAAGCCAACCGCCCTTTCCTCACTCTCTATTGCTATCTTTACAGCGTCAATGTCTGTCTTTCCCTCTCTGAGTCTTTCAACGAGCTCGTTTTTTTCGGGGAACACCGGAAGCCCCTTCTGGCCCCGCACCTTAAGGCCTGTCTTGAGGGCCTCATCATAGCTCATCCAGCCCCTTCCCTCCTTCAGGGACTCCGCTATGCCTGCTATAACATCCATGTGCTCGAGCTCCTCGCGTGCAAGGTGGTTGAACACATTTTTGCCGAGCTCATCGCTTGTAAGCTCTACAGCCTGCTTGTAGAAGTTATAGCCCTCCACCTCTGTTCTCAGTGCAACAGAGAGTTTCTCTATTATGGCGGATTGCTTCATGGGTGGTCTCCTATTTTTTCTCCCTGTCGGTTCTTCCTGCCCTCTCCTGTCTGATTTTTTTATCCACCGCCTCGCTTCTTATCTTGTCCTCACAGGCATGGCATATGGTGGTCTTAGATGGCCTTCCACACACTATGCACTTTTCGGTCTTTTCCTTCTCCTCGCTCATACCCTCCTCCGTACAATTAGATTATATATCCCATCCCCTGGTTTAACAACAAAAAAAGATAATGGGGATTCAGAGTATGTTCTTCATATCCTTTATGGAAAATCCCTTAAGAGAGGGGTCTTTTACTCCCCTGTGCTGAACCAGCACCTTGAGGGTATCTCCCATACCACCTGGCATTATGAGCTCTTTTATACCCTGGTTGTGCAGAACCTTCTGATATGGCTCTCTTTCACCTGGCAGAACGCTTTTAAGCTCATCGAGTATGTCCAGTGCCATAAGAAAGTAGCCCTGTGTGGTGAAACCCGTTGTAAGGAGCCCCTTTTTTCTTCCTGCCATGGCTATGGAGGTAAAGTCCACAAGTGCTGTTATATCCTGAAGCCCTATCCGCTGATAGGGGTTGTTGTTAAGGGTGTGTCTGTAGTGGCAGTGGAGTGTGCCGTGGGGGTGTTCGCGGTAGAGGACTCCTGCGGGTAGCCCGTAGTCCACTGTGACCACAAACCCCCTTTCAAGAAGGTCTGCAACATCCTCAATCCACCTCTTTGCATCAAGGGATACCTCTGCCATGTATCCACAGTAAAGCTCCACACCGAGCTCTTTAAAGTATTCCTCAAGTGTTTCTGTGGATGGAGCCCTCTCCACCTCGCAGAACCCATCGCTGTATGTAACGAAGAGCTCCCTCAAGGTATCCCTCTTTACCACCCTGTGGAAGGGCATGGCATCAAGTAGCTCACAGGAGTATATTATACCCGTGAGCCCCTCTTCAAGCCCCTTTATATCCCTGAGCCAGAGCACATCCTTTCTCAGGCCCTCTTCTCTTACAGCCCTGTCTATGCACACAAACTTAAGGGCTTGCATGAATCTGGGGAAGTCTCTGTAGATGGCTCTGCGAAGTTCCTCTACAAAGAGCCCTCTACCTGCGCCTGCATCAACGAATACAAACTCCCCCGGGCTACCGCATAACTGCCACATCCTGTGGAATTCCCCTGCAAGCACCCTGGCAAAGATGGGGCTCACATCGGTGTTTGTAATGTAGTCTCCCTCTCTGCCCCATATCTTATCCTTTGAGGTGTAGTAGCCACCGTCTGGATGGTAGAGGGCAACCTCCATGAACTCCCTGAATGTTATGGCCTCTCTTTGTTCTATCCTTCTCAGGATTTCCCTTTCGGCAGGTGTGGTCATCAGCTGTTTTTTATCTCACTTCTTCGAACATACCTGCAGGTGCCTCGCATATGGGACACTGTTGAGGGGGGCTTTCGCCCTGGTGCTCGAAGCCACACACCTTACAGCGCCACTTCTTCATGGGCTACTCTTCCCCTTTGCACTTACCTGTTGCAAGAAGTGTCTCCCACCTGTCTGCATGACCCTCCTCGTCAGAGAGTATGTCCTCAAGGAGTCTTCTTGTAACAGGGTCTCCAAGTTTCTCGCAGAGCTTTATGTGCTCCTTGTATCTCTCTATGGCCTCGTATTCGCCCTCAAGGTCGTCTTTTATCATCTCTTTTATACTGCCACCGCGTTTTATGTTCACGGGCTTCTGCACAGGCACTCCACCGAGATAAACTATCCTTTCAGCAAGCTTTTCTGCGTGCTTCATCTCATCAAGTGCGACCTCTTTGAATATTGACTGAATCTCTGCACTCTCGATGCCCTCAACCTCATAGTGGTGCCCCATGTACTGTATGATGGCAGCAAGCTCGTAGGCTCTGTCCAGATTGAGTGCATCAATGAGCTCTTTCGGTGCTTTATTCTTTGCCATAACCTATAACCTCCTGTTTGGTTTTTCTATATTATATAGGATTTTTT
>JALUQR010000079.1 GCA_027017505.1 bacterium | reverse complement strand
GCCTAATCCCCAGGGTTTCTGCAAGCTCTATGATTTTACCCCTTGTAATCCCTGGCAGTATGGCACCGCCCCTAAGGGGTGGTGTTTTTATGGTGTTTCCCTCCACAAGGAACACATTTGATGCGGTGGCCTCAAGCACTGTGCCCCTTCTGGTGGTTAGTATGCCCTCCTGGGTGTTTCTCCTTCTGGCCTCAAGCCTTGCTGTTATGTTTTTAAGGTGGTTGAGGGTCTTGTATCTTCCGCAACCACCCCAGCCATCCAGAATGGTGGCCCTTATGCCGTATCTTTTAAGCCTTTCAAGCCTTTCTTCATCGAGGGGGGTTACGGTTATCACAAGGGTGGGCTCTTCTGGCAGGCAGGTTACATCCATGGAGACCCCTTTTGTGAGCACTATCTTTATCCTTGAGTCCCTTTTTTCAAGCCCGTTTATACGGATGAGTTTTTCAATCTCTCTGTCTATGGTTTCAAGTTTTCCTGTATCAAGCCCCATACAGACAGCGGAGCCACGGAGTCTTTCAAGGTGGTCTTCCAGGAAGGCAGGCACACCCCTGTATGCCCTTATGGTCTCAAACAGTCCGTATCCAAAGTTCAGCCCCCAGTCGAATGCAGAGATGGCCCTCTCGGAGGGCAGGATTCTTCCGTTTACATATACCTTCATCTTATGGTGCATCTTTTTAAATTCTTCAGTGCCCCCAGGAAGTCTTCTGCCTTGAGCAGTGTTTCCCTGTACTCTGCGAATGGCTCCGAGTCTGCGACTATGCCTCCGCCCACATGTAAATAGAGGTGGGGTTCTTTATACACCGCGGTTCTTATGGCCATTGCGATGTCCATGTTACCCCTTCCATCAAGCCAGCCGAACCCGCCCGTGTACACACCCCTTCGAACGGGCTCGAGTTCATCTATAAGCTCCATTGCCCTTATCTTTGGTGTGCCAGTTACAGAGCCACCTGGAAAGCACTCCTTGAGTGCCATAAGGGGGTGCAATCCCCCTGGCAGTTCTGCCCTCACGGTGGATACCATGTGGTGAAGGTGTTGCATGCTCTCTATTCTCTGAAAGCTCGTAACCCTCACACTGCCTGGAAGGGCGAACCTGCCCAGGTCATTTCTTACAAGGTCCACTATCATGAGGTGTTCTGCCCGTTCTTTCTGGCTTGTGCGTAGCTCTTCTCGCAGGAGTGAGTCCTCCTCCGGGGTCTTTCCCCTGGGGCGTGTGCCCTTTATGGGCTCTATCTCTGCAATCCTGCCCTTTATGCGCAGAAGCCTTTCAGGAGAGTTGGATATAATCTGGAAGTCCTCAAACTCCATAAAGCAGGCAAACCTTCCGTGGTGGGTTCTGCAGAGCTCTCCATAGAGTGCGAGTGCGTCTCCACAGGCAGGTATCCTGAGCCTCTGTGAGAGGTTTATCTGGTATATATCGCCTGACGCTATGTAGCATAGGGCACGCTCTATCGCCCCTGTGTAGTGCCTTTCCGTGGGAAAGGAGGAGGTGAGTTTTTCAGGCTCTCCGACGAACACAGCTGGAGGTGGCTCGTTTTCTTCTGTGAGGAGTTTTTTGAATCTCTCCGCAGAGGCCCTTCCATCCACAGATACCACAAACCCTTTCTGTGTGTTTCTGTCGTATACATATGTGGTTCTGTAGATGGCCAGTGATGCAAGGGGGATTCCACAGGGTTCATCCCTGCGTGGTCTTTTTTTAAGCGAGGGCTCTATGAGCTCGTTCATATCGTAGGAGAAAAAGCCCACCATACCTGCTGAAAATGGAAAGGCAGGGCCCGCAGGATTGTGCCCCAGCTCCTCTTCTGCAAGCTCTGCGAGGCAGAGAAAGGGGTCTTTAAAGGAGACCCTTCTACCGTTGAGCACAACCGAGTCCCTGAAGACATCCACCACCACCGATGGACCTGCACCAACCACGGTGTACCTTCCATCCCCCACATTCAGTATAAAGCCCCTTCCAGCCTGCCTTATCCTGCGATAGGCCAGAAGTGGCTCCACCACACACTCAAGAGACTCAACCACCATAGGAATAAGGGTATCACACAGAAAGAAAGAAGGGAAGATGGGTTGACATTTCTACATTTTGTAGAATAATCTGGAATAAAATGTTATAATGGCTGAAAAACAGAGGAGGAAGTTTGAGATGGCAGTAAGGGTATTTTCAGTGGTTGTACTGGTGCTGTTACTTACAGCCACCGTTATGGCCTATCAGGGGTTTGTAAGGGCCGAGTTTGTGTGCATGGTGAACGACAGGGTCATGGGGGTGCCCCAGATACCCGTTGAGGTTGATGGCAAGATCTATTATGGCTGTTGTGCGGGTTGTGTGGGAACGCTCAAGAACGATGAGTCAGTAAGGTATGCCATAGACCCAGTCTCTGGCAACAGGGTGGACAAGGCAGATGCCTACATAGTTGCAGGCCCCCAGGGGCTGGCCCTCTATTTTGAAACCCCTGAGAACGCAAGGCAGTATCTTGAAAAACTGAAAAAGTAGAGAAAGGGGGTGTGCCCTGTGGCAAAGGACCCTGTGTGCGGGATGGATGTTGCCCCTGAAAGTGCTGTTGCAACCGCAGAGTACAGGGGAAAGACCTATTACTTCTGTAATCCCAGGTGCAAGGAAAGCTTCGAGAAGGAGCCCGAACGCTACCTGAAGGAAGAGGAAGAAGAGGAGGGGGAGCAACCCCCTCCTTCTGTGTCCCCAAAGAAGGCTGTTATAACCCTGGATATAAGAGGGATGAGCTGTGCATCCTGTGCGTCAAAGATAGAGAAGGCCCTTTCTGCAATTGATGGTGTCAGCAGAGCAGAGGTGAACTTTGCCATGGAGCGGGCAACCCTGTGGTTTGACCCATCAAGGACATCCCCCGCAGAGTTTATCAAGACCATAGAGGGCCTGAACTATTCTGTGCCCTCTGAAAGGGTGGTGCTACCTGTAAAGGGTATACGGTGTGCAAGCTGTGTGGAAAAGATAGAGAGTGCACTGAGAAGGAAAGAAGGGGTTCTGTCTGCATCCCTTAACTTTGCAACAGAGAGGGCAACCGTTGAGTACCTGCCCGCTGTCATATCCCCTGATGAGATAATCCAGACCATAAGGGAGCTGGGCTATGATGTGGTGAAAACAGAGGGGATTGAAGAAGAAGACATAGTTGCAAGAGAGGAACGCGAAAGAAGGGAGGCCCTCAGAAGACTCTGGATAAGGTTTATCACAGGGCTTGCACTCACCATCGGGGTGTTTGCCTTCACATATCCCGGGTATCTGGGAATAGATGCCCTCCTGGGACTGTCAAAAACAGAGTACCTCTGGATACAGCTTGTTCTTGCAACCCCTGTGCAGTTCTGGTGTGGTTATGACTTCCACAGGGGTATGCTTGTCGCACTGAGACACAGAAGTGCAGACATGAACACCCTCATATCGGTGGGCACATTTTCCGCCTACCTTTACAGCCTTACGGTAACACTCTTTCCGGACTATTTCATATCCCGTGGTCTTCCCATAGATGCCTATTTTGACACCGCAGGGGCCATAATCACCCTCATACTTCTTGGCAGGTTCCTTGAGGCAAGGGCAAGGGCACAGACCTCACAGGCCATAAAAAAACTCGCACAGATGAAGCCAAAGAAGGCACGGGTGATAAGAGATGAAAAAGAGGTGGAGATAGGGGTGGAAGAGGTAAGGGTTGGAGACATCGTGGTGGTCCGCCCTGGTGAGAAGATACCCGTGGATGGAGTGGTTGTGGAGGGTGAGTCTGCGGTGGATGAATCCATGATAAGTGGCGAGAGCATGCCAGTGGATAAAAAACCAGGCGATGAGGTCATAGGTGCTACCATGAACACCACGGGCTCTTTCAGGTTCAGGGCAACAAAGGTTGGCAGAGACACCGTACTCGCCCAGATAATAAAGATGGTGGAAGACGCCCAGACGCAGAAACCCCCCATAGCACGCCTTGCAGACATCATAGCAGGCTACTTTGTGCCCGCAGTGATAGTCATAGCCATAGTAACATTTATAATATGGTACTGGTTTGGCCCCGAGCCCAGGCTTACACGGGCAATGCTGAGTTTTGTTTCCGTGCTCATTATAGCATGCCCCTGTGCCCTGGGGCTTGCCACACCAACATCCATAATGGTGGGCACGGGCAAGGGGGCTGAAAACGGTATACTCATAAGGGGTGGCGAGGCGCTCGAGACAGCCCACAGGCTCACAACCATAGTGTTCGATAAAACAGGCACACTCACAGAGGGCAAACCCTCTGTGACAGATGTTGTACCCGCAGAGGGATTCACAGAAAAGGATGTCCTGCGTCTTGCAGGTGCGGTTGAAAGGTTCTCTGAACATCCCATAGCAAAGGCTGTGCTTAAAAAAATGGAAGAGAAGGCCATAGAGGTTCCAGACGCAGAGGGGTTTGTCGCACTGCCAGGCAGGGGCGGAAAGGTAAGAGTGAAAGAGAGCGAGATTATAGCAGGTGGCATAAGGCTTGTTGAGGAGATGAAACTTGATGTATCCCCCCTTAAAGACCACATCCATAGGGTATCAGACGAGGGCAAGACCCCAGTGTATGTTATAATAGATGGCAGGCTTGCAGGCCTTATTGCAGTTGCAGACACCATAAAGGAGCATGCACAGAAGACCGTGGAGCTACTGCACCGCATGGGGCTTGAGGTCATGGTCATAACGGGCGATACACGAAGAACCGCACAGGCCATAGCCAGAAGGCTCGGCATAGACAGGGTGCTTGCAGAGGTACTGCCAGAAGACAAGGCAGAGGAGATAAGAAGGCTTCAGAAAGAGGGAAAGGTTGTTGCCATGGTGGGCGATGGCATAAACGATGCACCTGCACTTGCACAGGCAGATGTGGGCATAGCCATAGGCACGGGAACAGATGTTGCCATGGAAGCATCTGATATAACACTCATAGGTGGAGACCTGAGGGGTATAGTTACTGCCATAGCACTCAGCCGTGCAACCATAAGGAACATAAAGCAGAACCTATTCTGGGCGTTCTTCTACAACACTTCACTTATTCCAGTGGCAGCAGGCATACTTTATCCCTTCTTCGGTGTAACCCTCAATCCCATATTCGCAGCGTCTGCCATGGCACTGTCCTCTGTGAGTGTTGTAACCAACGCATTGAGGTTGAGATGGTTTCGTCCACCCGCAGTATGACGGAAAAACAGAGGCTCCTTAATACCCTCAACAGATGTCCCACAGACAGACAGCCATTTATAATACCTGCGGGGCTTATAGCGATACCGCTTTTTTCCACCACCCCTGAGAGGATGTACGATGCCAGTGATATTGCAGAGATGGCATGCAGGGTAAGATGGCTTACAGGTGCGGAAAACCTGGCCCTGCCGTATACCATGAGGGTGCTCTCAGGTGCACTGGGTGGAGAAAAAGACCAGCTCGAAGAGTCTACGCCACAGGTGAACTACCCGCTTGAGGGTATAGACCAGTGGGAAAGACTTAAGCCCGCAGACCCGTTTAAAGACAGAGCCGTCAGAGCAACCATACACTCCATAGAGATACTCTCAAGGGGTCATCCCCAGGTGCCTGTTGTGGGAGATGTACCCGCACCAGTTAGTCTTGCTGTGGGGCTTGTGAGTGCAGAAAGGGTACTGCTCTCAGCAGTAAAAGAGAGAGAAACCCTCTGCGGGTTCCTTTCGTTTCTTACAGATATCATAGAGGAGTATGCCAGCCTGCTTGTAAGGGCAGGTGCGGATGTGGTCTTTGTGAAGGATGAGTTTTCAACCCTTCTTGGCAAGGGGCTATTCTCCTCAATATCCCTTCCCCATCTAAAAAGGCTTGTGGAGGAAATACAGAAAGAGGTGCCCGTGATACTGCACCTCTGCGGAGATGTGCTCTCTGTTGCAGAACCTGTGGAGAAGACAGGTGCGGTGGGACTCAGTGTGGATGGTGAGGTGTCTGTGGAAGAGCTTAAAAGGGTGTTTCCCCGAAAGGTCATTATGGGCAACATACACCCACAGACAGAGACAGCAGAGGAGCTTGCAGAACAGCTGAAAAAACTTCTTTCCCACAGACCACACATCCTTGCCCCATCGTGCGGACTTACCGACAGAACATCACTTGCAAGGCTTGCGGTGGTAAAAAGCCTTTTCGTTTAGTCCTTGATTTTAACAGGCTAACCGTTTATAATCATCTCTCCATGACGATAAGAAAGGTCCCAGCGATAGTGCTTTTTATCCTTCTTCTAACAGCCCTCCATGTGCGGGCTGACACTGAGCCTGCGAGGATACTCATACTGCCCTGGAAGGTTCACGCAGAGCCAAGATACTCCTACATAGGAGATGCCCTTCAGGACATGCTCTCCACAAGGATAGGCTCACATCCAGGTGTGGAACTTGCAAGAACAGGGCTTGTAAGGGACAGGCTTCCAGAGGATACCGTGATTACAGAGGATGTGGCAGAGAGGATCGGAAAGGAGCTTGGTGCAGGCTATGTGCTCTTTGGCAGTCTATCCATACTCGGCGAGCACATAAGCATGGATGCAAAACTCGTTGATGTAAAGACAGGAAAGATTACACCCATTTACAGAAAGAGCAGGGGTGTGGGCACCGTGGTGGACATGGCAGATGCCATAAGCAGAGATGTGCTCATGGCAATGGATGTGTTGAAGGAAGAGGAAAGACCCGTATACAGGGGAAAGTTCATGGTATCAGCTGAAGAAGGGCCAGAAGAAAAGCCCCTGCCAGAGGAATATACCCCCGCAAGGCCTCAAGCCAAGAGGGTTCACTTTGTAAAGGCCATGGAGCTTGACAGGGATGTAAGGGACATAGAGCTCTATGACCTTACAGGAGATGGCAGAAAGGAGCTTCTGGCTCTTACAGAGGACGAACTTCTGATATTTTCCATAGAAGGAAAGACACTTAAAAGGCTTCATAGCCTTGCCACAGGCGGGGGCAACATATCCATGGATGTGGCAGATGGCATTCTCTATGTATCCAGGCTTGGCAGAAGCTCGCCCGATAGCTGTATGGTGTGGTACGATGGAGGGCTTAAAAAGAGATGTGGTATACCCTACCTTGTAAGGGTGATTCGAGCGGATGGAAAGCCCCTTGTTGCAGGCCAGGTCTTCAGAAGAGAGTGGGGATACACGGGTCCTGTCGTGGCACTCGAAAAAGAGGGGCATACACTTAAAAACAGGGAGGAGCTCGGGCTTCCACGGGGTGTTACACTCTACGGGTTTGAGCTCTGCAGGCTCGCAGAGGACGAGCCATATGCCATCCTGTGGCTTGACAGAAAGGGCCATCTCAGGGTGTACACCGTCTCTGGTGGAGATGGATTCAGCGAGAGGTGGCGCAGTTCCACAATGTATGGAGGCACCATCACCTGGATAAAGCTTGAAGAAAGAGAGGGCATTATACCCTTTGAGAGCAGGTTCTACTGTGCTGACATAGACAGGGACCGCACAACAGAACTCGTCATAAAGAAGAATACCCCTGGTGGAATATTCGGCAAGTGGGCTGAAGTAAAGAGGTTTTTTAAGAGTGGCTCTGTAAGGGTTCTTGAGTGGCACGGGGTATCCTTCAGCGAGGAGTGGAAGACAGATGAGCTCACCCCCTATGTGGCTGACTTTGTCCTGACAGACCTTGACGGAAAAGACAGCCTTGTTGTGGTTACCTCGGAGAAGGCACGCTTTAGAGCAAGGGAAAAAAGTTCTATACTTTTTTACAAAATCGGTTTATAATATAGAGCGCACGGCGGTGTAGCTCAGGTGGTTAGAGCAGGGGTCTCATAAGCCCCGAGTCGGTGGTTCGAGTCCACCCACCGCCACCATCCCCTTAACTGACCAGACCCCACCCCATGGCTGTGTTTTCACAGAAAAAACAGCCCTTAATTTATTTTATAATCCTGACGAAACCCTCGCCCGTTACGGACAGTTTTTGGCTTTACAGCTCTCAGCCCTCCACCCCTGCATTAATCGTGTAAGGGCCACCTGTGCCACGGCCTGAGATGCATACGGTAAGGCTGTTGGCCATGCCAAGGTTGATGGTTTCTGAGAAGCCGTAGTCCTTGGTTGCCATAAACGGGAAGAAGGCCTGCTTGAACACACCGTTCTTTTCCCACACGAAGTAATAGGAATAATCACCTCCTGGAATGCCTGCTATTGAGACTGTAAGGAGCTTGCCGTCTGTGTCCCCTTCGAAGTTGAAGCGATAGTAGTCTGTGCCGAGCTGGGATACATAGGCTGAATGTGTGTAGCCATCTCCTGCTCCCAGGGGTACTTCTGTTATCATGAGTTCTGGCACGATGTTGTTTCCATCAGGACCGAGTATTGGCTCATAGGGGGGTTCACCTGGTGGTGTTGTGCGCCATGCACCGATCACCCTGTCACGGGCGAACAGGGCAAAGAAGGTATCCAGCTCTCCGTACACACTGTTTGGTGGCCAGTCCTCATCTATCGTTTTAGCCATGGCACCTTTTTCATCGCCAAGGAGCTCGTACTTTTTGAGGAAGGCGTGCATGGGGTTATCACTGGCTGTATCCTTCTGGCGGGTGTAGAAGAATATCCAGAACGGAAGGGCCCTGTAGCTTGCACTGTAGAGGTTCAGGTCAGGGCTGTTGAAGAGGTCCCTCAGCTTGTATTCCCTGCTTACCCTTCTCCACACAAACACCTCTGCCCACGATGCGGTTCCCTCTGAGAACCACTTGTAGTGAGTGCCACTGGGTGTGTGCACTGTTCGATAGCCAAATGCGTACTGTAGCTTGTGGAACAGCTCGTGTGCTGAGGTTGGCTGGCGTATGCCCGGCTCATCCACCCACTGTCTGGCATCAAACTGTATTGGTCCGTCAGGTGGTGAGGCCACCGCCAGAATGTCCATTAAATCTCGAAAGAGCACCTCAATCTTGGTCGCTCCTGAGGGCACATAGGGAGTTCTTCCGAATGTGGTTTCGTATTTTTCCCATGCGGTCTCAAGATGGCCTGCTGTCTCTTCAACGATAGATGAGTCTGCAATGTTATCGTTTGGATTTGAACTGCTGTTGGTCCACCGCAGGATGAAGTGGTCTGTCTCGAGGGTGTTCTCAAACTCTGGTATGGCATCGTCAATGTCAGCCTCAATCATGGCACGCTGTGTGTCGGTTAACCACGGGTTGCCGAGCCCTGCGAAGAAACTGCTGTACAGACTCTCACCACATTCCTCAAAACGCCTGCTTATGATGCCACGCAGTGTGGAAAACACCGTTAGACCCCTTCTGCGCCTGCGCAGTAGACGATGAAATGGTGTTTCCACCAGGGGACGACGCCTCCTGACACCAAAGATGGACTGACATAGATGCCTGAGCTGGGAGAAGGAACGGGGAATGGTTGAATCCACAGCTGTAAGCTTCTTCCAGCCCTCCTCGTCCACAACACGGATGGATACATTGAACCCCTTCCTTGCCAGACGCTCTAACCTTACGGTTCGCTCCCTGCCGTCAGACATCTTAAAAGACCTCCTTTTTAAGTGTTACTACCCGGAACAGACCCTATATTATTGCATTAACGGTTTAATAGTTTAAAACATTATTTGCATACATAAAAGAAATTTTACAGGAATAATTCTCAAGGTCAAGGAGATTTGTAATTTAGTGTGGCGGGTGTGGAATTTTTCAGCGTATTTTTCCTATCCTCAGGGCATTCAGTATTACTGCAAGGCTCAGGCCCATGTCTCCCACTGCAACAGCAAGCCAGAGGGTTACTATACCAGGGAAGGCAAGCAGTGCGAAGGAGCCCTTTATGGTTATTGACGCTATTATGTTCTGTTTTACCACCGCCATGGTCTTTTTGCTCAGTTTTATAAGGTAGTCCACCCTTGTTAGGTCGTCCTCCATGAGGACCACATCCGCAGTGTTTATTGCCACATCAGAGCCTATTGCACCCATGGCTATACCCACATGGGCCCTTGCAAGGGCAGGTGCGTCGTTTATACCATCGCCTATCATCACCACATGTTCGTGGTCTTTAAGCAGGGCCTCTATGGTGCTCACCTTATCCTCTGGAAGGAGTTCAGAGTAGTACTCATCTATGCCGAGCCTTCGGGCGATGGCACGGGCAACCCGCTCGTTATCTCCAGTGAGCATGACCGTTTTTATGTGGTTTTTTTTAAGGCTTCTTATAACATCAAATGCGGCGGGTCTTATCCTGTCCATAAGGGCTATAACGCCGATACAGCGTTGCCCGTTGCCCAGAAGTACCACGGTCTTTCCCTCGTCCTCAAAGCCCTCGAGCAGGTCTTCCTGAAAGCTCATGTTGTTTTCTTTAAAGAAACTGCGGTTTCCAGCATAAAATGTGCCCTCCTTGAGGGTTGCTATAAGCCCCCTGCCAGTAATGGATTTAAAGTCCCTTACATCTTCTGCCCTTATACCCTCCTTCTCTGCCCTTGCAACTATGGCATCTGCAAGCGGATGTTTTGACCTTGCCTCAAGAGACAGGGCTATCCTTAAGACATCCTCCCTCTTGTATCCCTCAAGGGGCACAACATCTGTCACCTCGGGGCTACCCTCTGTAAGGGTGCCCGTTTTATCGAAGACCACAACACGCACCTTTCTTAATTCTTCAAGATAACTGCCACCCTTTATGAGAACCCCGCACCTTGCAGCAGAGGTTATGCCCGATACCATCGAAACTGGTGTGGATATTGCAAGTGCACACGGGCAGGCTACCACAAGTAGCACAAGTGCCCTGTAGAACCACTCACTGAAGGGAAACCCCCAGATAAGGGGGGGTAGCACCATAACGAGCAGGGCAAGGCTCACCACAGCGGGGGTGTAGTAACGGGCAAATCTGTCTATGAATGCCTCTGTGGGTGATTTTTCCCTTTCAGCCTGCTCAACTATCCTTACGATTTTTGACAGTATGGTCTCGCTGGACTCTTTTGTAACCCTTATCTCCAGGTAGCCCTCCTGGTTTATGGTGCCCGCAAAGACAGGGTCTCCCTGGGTCTTTTCTACGGGCATGCTCTCTCCAGTAATCGGGGCCTGGTTTACAGAGGATGTACCGTGGACGACCACACCGTCAAGGGGTATTCTATCGCCAGGTTTTACCACCACCACATCGCCAACCCTTACCTGATGGACATGGACCACAACCTCTCTGTGGTCCTTCTTGAGGGTTGCGGTCTCAGGGGCAAGGCTTAAAAGCTCTCCAACAGACCTTCTTGCCCTTTCTGCTGCGTAGTCCTCAAGGAGTTCTGCTATGTAGAAAAGAAATATAACCGCTGCGCCCTCTTCTCCATGGCCTATAAGGAATGCACCTGCTGACGCAATGGTCATAAGAAAGTTCATATCCAGCCTTCCCCGCAGAAGGGAAAGCACACCTCTTTTTATGATACCGTGGCCTGCAAGTATGACCACAAGTAGAAACAGGGCCTGTGCGAGCCATCTGTGGGGTGTGAAGATCTCAAGGTAAAGCCCCACCGCAAACACAACCCCTGCACCCACCACGGTGATTATGCCCCTCTGCTTCCACAGGGGGTCCTTTACCGCAAGCCCCTCTTTCCCACAGGTGGTGCACACACCAGCTTGTGTAAAATGTTCCTCCTTTTTGTGTTCCATAAAACAGCTCCTTTCGGTGTATTTCGCCTCTATAATGATACCACAGGGTATGTGTGGTGTAAAAGACAAACCTCAACATTCATTACCCTTTTTGCAGGGTTTCGAGAATGCTTGACAACTGCTGAAAGGTTTAGTAACCTTATGCTTTACCTGATTGAGGGGAGCCCTCTATGGCAGACTTCTACCAGAGCAGACTCATAACCACCCTTCACAGGCTCGGACAGCCCAATCTTGAAAGGCTTGAGGCAGAGCTCGAGCTGTACTCCATGGTTTGCCCCATAGCACTGGTACTGCCTGCCCTCTACAGCGATGTGCAGAGCGAGGCCATGAAGGGCATAGTGGAGGAGCTCAAGAAGGCAAAGTTCATAAAGGAGATAGTGCTGAGCCTTGGGCCTGCAACCGATGAGGAGTTCAAAAGGGTAAAGGAGTTCCTCTCTGTACTTCCCCAGGAGGTAAGCGTTATACACAACAGCGGTAAACGCATAGAGGAGATATACCGCATATTCGACAAGGAAGGGGTAAGTGCTGGTAAGGACGGCAAGGGGCGCTCTGCATGGCTTGCCTATGGATATGTGCTTGCAAGGGGCAAGTGTGAGGTTATAGCCCTGCATGACTGTGACATAAAGAGCTACTCAAGGGAGATGCTCGCAAGGCTGTGCTACCCTGTGGTAAACCCCTCGCTGGACTTTGTCTTCTGCAAGGGCTACTACGCAAGGGTTACAAACAAGCTCCACGGCAGGGTGACAAGGCTGTTTGTAACACCCCTTGTGAGGGCACTTGAGAAGATAATAGGGAATCATCCCTTTCTTGAGTTCATAGACAACTTCCGCTATCCCCTTGCTGGAGAGGTCTGCATGGTAACAGAGCTTGCAAGGGTGAACCGCATACCCTGGGACTGGGGACTCGAGGTGGGTGTGCTTGCAGAGGTCTACCGCAACTATTCACCAAGAAGGGTCTGCCAGGTGGACATAGCGGAAAACTACGAGCACAAACACCAGCCCCTCTCAGAGAATGACCCCTCAACAGGACTCACCAAGATGTCCATAGATATAGCAAAATCCCTGTTCAGAACCCTTGCATCCGAGGGTATAGTGTTCTCGGACGGGTTCTTCAAGACCCTTGTTGTTACCTACCAGAAGCTTGCAGAGGACACCCTTGCACGCTACGAGGGAGATGCTGCAATAAACGGGCTTGAGTTTGATCGCCACGCAGAGGCAAGGGCAGTGGATGCCTTCACAAAGGGCATAACCATAGCTGCAGAGACCATAAGAAACGACCCGCTCGGTGCCCCGCTGATACCCAACTGGAACAGGGTCATATCAGCCATCCCTGGCATACTGGAAGACCTCCGCGAGGCAGTGGAAGAGGACAATAAACTCTAAAAAAGAGACCCCATTAACAGCCCCCGATAAGTTAAAAACCATAAAAAGTGTGCTTACACCAGTGGTATTTACTTGACACGGGCGGTGGTGTGTGCAATATAAAAATAAGTAAGCACTTACTAACTTTTGAGAGCCGAAGAAAGCAGGGAGTTTTCATGTATGTCTGCAAGGAGGAAGAGGCGTTTTACAGGCCAGCAGAGAAGGCAACAGATAGTGAGGGTTGCTGAGAGGCTGTTTTCCAGAAGGGGGTTCAGGGGAACCACCACACGGGAGATTGCAAAAAAGGCAGGAATAAGTGAGGCCACCATATTCAAGCACTTTTCTGGAAAGGAGGACCTCTACAGGGCCATAATAAACCGCTGTTGCGATGATGCAGGTGGAGGCATAGCCTTTATAAAGAGAATAGAGGACAAACACGGCGTTGAGCTCTTTCGCGAGGTTGCCCGTTTCTTCATGGAAAAGTACAGGGAAGACCCTGACTTTGCAAGGCTCCTCATGTTCAGCGCCCTTGAGGAGAGAAACTTCTCTGACATATTCATAAAGTCCAAGGGTATGGACAGCCTCAACTATCTTTCAAAGAGAATAGAGGAGCTCATGAAAAAGGGTGTGTTCAGAAGGGCAAATCCCACACTCTGTGCAAGGGCATTCCTCGGCATGGTCATGCACTACTGTATGCTTCAGGAGATATACGGGTTCAAAAGGTTC